>JAZGBQ010000195.1:0-5854 GCA_036476435.1 Fidelibacterota bacterium | reverse complement strand
AATTAATCTAACGGAATACTGCTCTCAACAGTTGAAGCCTTTTAGAGATGAGGTCATACTCCTACCACATTTCTGTACAAAATCTTCCATCAGAATATCGGATAATCCGGGCATCATAATGGTTATATTCCACACATAATATCCAAAAGCTCTATCATATCGGAAGCAGAACATCAGAAACCATCCTGATAAAGCCAGAAAAGTGCTGAAAACAAAATTAGATTATCAAGTTGGGTTTGCTATTTATATATCTTTGCACCTTTAATTATGCTTAATAGAATCCTTATGGAATGAATTAACCGTGTTGATAAATGAACAATGATTTTGTTTGCTCATGAATTCACGTAAAATGCACACCTGCGAGAAAGAATAGGCGCATAAATAGAAAATCCAGCATACTATAGAGCGATTATGTAGTTTTGTGGCTTAAAAAAGTACTACTCTAATGTAGTGTAAACTGGTTATCCATTCTCACTTATTCCAGAGCCATTCTCACTTCCGCCGGATCCATTTTCGCTGATTCCAGAGCCATTCTCGCTGATTCCAGATCCATTTTCGCTGATTCCAGAGCCATTCTCGCTGATTCCAGAGCCGTTCTCACTGATACCTGAAGAATTTTCACTGGACAGTGGATTTACAAAATCAGAACAACCGATCATTGCAATAGTAAGGACGATAATCGTTAATACAGTTTTGAAACTCATGGTATTCTCCTTGATCAATTGATGTTTTGGATTTGAGTTATTATATGATTTCTCATATATGTAATATGAAATTAATACTACATAACAAATATAATACTTAATAATTAATATATTATTCCTAATTAATAAAAACTAAAATCCGGAATAAATAATTGAGACTAATTAATATGCCCTGGGTCGAGCGTCCGGAATAATTGGAAAGGCAGTAATAAGTAATAGAGTATTGAGGATCAGGTATTGAATAAAGATAGATTTTATTCAGTTGATAGCTGTTTAACCGTAATGATCCTCCTGAGCACATCTCGTTTTTTATACTAAATCATTACAACACAATGGGTGAAAATTTGGATTTGAAAGTTCGCATACCCCTTTTTATGCGAAAAATTTAATAATTCGAATATAGGCGGGACACGGATTTCCGGGACACACACGAAATTCTGAATAATTTAGCTCAAGGATAAATACTTATTAACGCGCTTGACTGTAGATCAAGAGTTGGAATAATTCAAATTTCCAAATTGTTGATACTCGTCAATCTACCCGCTAGATTTACATGGCTTCCAAGGGGATAAAATGTCAATTAGTTCTTCTATGGCTTACAATACTGTTTTGAGTTTTAACAAATGATCGGTAAGACCATAACCCATTATAAAATCCTCGAGAAGCTTGGTGAAGGCGGAATGGGTGATGTATATAAGGCCGAAGACACTAAGCTTAAGAGAATTGTAGCCCTCAAATTCCTGCCTTTAGAGGTGACCCGTGATAAGGAAATGAAGCAACGCTTCGTTCACGAGGCAAGGGCAGCTTCTGCATTGGACCATCCTAATATTTGTAACATTCATGAAATCGATGAAACAAAGGAAGGTCAGATATTTATTTGCATGGGCTATTATGAAGGGGAGACCGTCGAGGAAAAGGCCAAACAGGGACCGTTGAAGATTGGTGTGACCCTTGACATCACTATTCAGATAGCCCAGGGATTGGATAAGGCACATCAATCTAAGATCATTCATCGTGATATTAAAGCAGCTAACATTATTGTTACAACGGATGGTGTTGTAAAGATCGTTGATTTTGGTATTGCAAAACTGGCCGGTCAGACAAGAGTAACAAAAGACGGCACCTCACTGGGAACAGCTTCCTACATGTCGCCAGAGCAAACTTTGGGTAATGAGGTTGATCATCGTACTGACATCTGGTCGTTAGGAGTAGTCCTGTATGAAATGCTAACAGGATTAACTCCCTTCAAGGGCGATTATGAGCAGGCGGTGGTGTTTTCCATTTTGAATGAAGACCCGGAACCGCTGACTGGGTTGCGCACTGGTGTACCCATGGAACTGGAGCGAATCGTGAGCAAAACCATGGCCAAAAATCCCGCCGAACGCTACCAAAATGTAAACGACCTGGTGATTGACCTACGATCAGTTGCGAAAGAACTTGAATCCGGGACAACCAAAGCCAAGTTGACCACAACAGCAAAACTGAGAAAAAATGCACGTAGCTCATTTTTTAAGAATCTTCTCGAAAGACATATCCCGCAGATTTTAGGACTTTATTTCGCCGTGAGTTTTGGCATTATCAAGTTCGTGCAGTGGCTAGCACAGCAGTATCCAATTTCCCCCAATTTGCCACAGTTTAGTTTCGTGGCTTTGGTGTCGATGTTTCCCACCGTTTATCTGCTAACCTACTTCCACGGAAAGCCCGGTCATGACCGCAGGACTCGCTTTGAGAAAATCGGCATTCCAACAAATCTACTGGCTTCAACTACCCTGCTTTTCTTCCTATTTCATAATAAGGACCTAGGAGCTGCAACAGAGACCATTTCCTTTAAGGACAAAGAAGGGGAAACGGTTGAGCGTATGATACCCAAGAACGAGTTTCGTCATAGGATCGCCATCTTTACTTTTAAGAATAAGTCTGGGGATTCCAATCTGGATTGGTTGCAGTATGGCATCATGGATTTAATCGATTTTGATTTGGATCAGGACATGTATCTCACCAACATCTCTGGACTTTACGACAGGTTTGAAGAAGCCGGATATGACGGCGGTGCAGGCGCTCCTCTGGCGTTTACGCGCAAGGTGGCGCAGGATGCTCTCCTCCCTCACTTCGTGACAGGATCATTCAATAAACAAAGCGACGTCTACTCCGTCAATGTGAGGTTATATGACTCCAAGCGCGGCATGTTAATTTCAGAGAATTCATTTTCTGGAAGCAACCTTTTTCTCATCGCTGATTCTGTGACAGTTCAGCTTAGATACGATTTAAAGACACCCGCTTACCACCTTGAAAACACCCCGGACCTTCCTGTCTCAGAAGTGCTAACAAGCTCGATGGCGGCACTCACGAGCTATGTCGCTGGGACGCAAGCGAATTTCGTCGACGAAGCTTATGAGACGGCTGCACAGCATTTGGAAAACGCCATTAGGGAAGACAGCGAATTTGCTTTCGCCCATTATTGGTTATACAACCTTTACACAGACCTCAATAAGAGAGATGCGGCTGAGAAATCTATTCGAGCCGCTATGAGAGTTCAATACAAACTCCCGGAAGTGTATCAGTTTTCTGTCAAGAACAGTTTTTATGAGGTGCAAGGAGACTGGCAGGGTGCATTTGAAAATGCCAAGCACTGGGTCGAACTCTACCCCTATGCGACGCAGGGCCACTATACGCTTGCTTCTCATTACCAACGCATGAATCAATTGGATATGGCCATTGCAGAGTATAAGCGCATTTTGGAGATTGAGCCCGGGAGCCATTACGATCTCCGGAACATCGGAGATCTCTTGAGTCAAAAAGGTGAGTATAATCAGGCCTTGAAATATTATGAACACTACGCCGATCTATATCCAAATGATTCCGGATCATTTACAGAGATAGGCGACTTATACGGGACGATGGGCGATCATGAACAGGCGAAATTGTATTTTAAAAAAGCCCTTCTCATTAAACCAGAGGAAAGTGGGATTGTGACAGCGTTAGCAAATACGGAAAAACACCTAGGCAATTTTGAGCAAGCCTCGCAGCAATACCAGAATGCGCTAAAGGTAGCTAAAATTCCTCAAGAGCGGAGCTCAGTTTATGTGTCCTTATCGAATTATTTTGAATTCAGGGGTCAGCTGGACAAAGCCATTGAATACTGGGACTTGTACATTGCTGAAATGCAAAAGTTTGCCTCTCCATTAGCTATATTAATGGAGGGGGAATTGGGTTACATAGACCTCTATGTAACAGCCGGTAAGGAAGACCTGGCTATGAAAATTGTGAAGGAGTTTGAAACCCAGGCGCACCAGCTCGGGCCGCCCTTGAATCAGCTGCCCTTCTTCTTTGATATCATCTTCAACTTTACCGTAGACGACCCTGAAACGGGTGCTGTGCTGGAGGAAGAGCTTGAGAAATTAGAAGCATTCATACAAACTTACAATTGGGAGGAAGCACGAGGAGCTATCTGGTGGGGCCGTGCTAAGCTCGATTATTACCGAGAAGAATATTCTCAGGCCATTACAGGCTTTCAAAAAGCAGCGGAGACGACTATAGGACAGGGAGAAAAGGTGTTCCTAATCAGTCTTATTGGTGAGTGTTACAGGAAGCTTAAGGCGTTTGAAGAAGCAAAAGAAACACTGCAAAAGGCTCTAAAGCTAGAACCTTTTAGTCCACGTGCCCATTACGAACTCGCGCTGGTTTATTGGGAACAGGACGAGAAACAGCAGGCCATGGAACACCTAAATACTACCCTGAATGTGTGGGAGGAAGCGGATGCGGAGTACAAACCGGCGAAAGCGGCCAGGGAGAAATTGGCGGTGTGGGAGATGGCCGCAAAAAGTAACTAGAGCAGAATTCTAACTAAGCAGTATCTGCCGACGCCTTCGCTGTTGGGTCCTGAGTTGATTTAGTAGATTTTTGAAAGTTCCAATACTCTTTGAGGTAAGTACTATTAATGCGGCGCGACTAATCCACACTGGAGTTGATTGCAAAGTACTCAGATTGACTTTATTTGTCCTGTAATATCCAATTCGAGACATGAATTTGTGGATACATACGGGATACGGAAATTTCCACTATACTGTAAACCAAGTAATACTTAAAGTTACTGAGTACGCACTCATTACTGGGGGTCAAGAGGTAGAAATACTCACCACAAATTAACCAATAAATTTATTAGTGATAGTCACGATATAGTCATGGTCAGCTGCAAATCAAGAGATTGATTCTCTTTGGATGAATTTGATTCCAACCGAATGCTGCACAACACGTAAAGATCCCATTAGACTATTTGAAGAAAGTATTTAATCAAAAATATGATCAGTCGGCAGAAACAATATTTAAAGCGTAATTATATTCTGTAAAATATCATTCTGTAAATCTAATTGCGGTCACACGTATTGATTGAGCGGCTTCAGAAATATCTTCCTCTTCAAAAATCACTGCGTGAGCACCAATACTTTGAGCTCTGCTGAGGATTTTGCTCATGGTCGCCTCATCATCAACAATACCAAATTCTGCATCGACCTTGGCGGTAATTATAGCTATCTCCTCGTATTCTTTATTTATAGTACTTCTATTAGCATAAACAAGAACCTTTTCTTCATGTGATCCAAAAATAGCGTCCCCGATTGGAATCACTGAAATAGTTGTGCATGATGTAAGTATGAGAAATGGAACAATCAGAAAAATCAGAATATTAAACTTCGACATAACGTATCCCTATTATTTTTAATATTTAAACTTATATTCAGTGAAATTGAAAAACCACCAAATTGATAAAGAGTTTTTGATACATGAAGTAAATTAGTTTTTATCCTATTAAAATGTACATAGTTCGCAAAGTGAACTGAAAAGGTTTGGATGAAATTTCTACCCTTTTTATTAATTGTTTGATTATATGATCTTTGATCACCAATTGGGGGGATTATGGATTATAAACAGCATCGGAAATTTATTGAAGAACTTGGTAGTGGTGGTCAAGCCACTGCTTAATAATTCTTATTAAAATCAAGAAGGGGACATTGCTGCACCCTACTTGTCAGCAATAAGGTCACATCTTCTTGATCTGTCGTCGGGTCCAGTACCTGAATGTTGAGCAACGGATTAAGAGTCCGCTGCTGTTCCATCAATAAAAAAGCCCTGTGTCCCTAAAATCCGTGTCCATA
>JAZGBQ010000194.1:0-5962 GCA_036476435.1 Fidelibacterota bacterium | reverse complement strand
GCGGGAAGGATCTCGCATAGTTTTTTCCCAACCTGTTCTTCGTAGGTCATTTGATTACTTTTGCATGCTGCTTTATTCACATACTCCACTATAAAATCTTCAATCTCACCTGATTCGTCTCGGACTGCTGAATATATACCAAAAGGATCAATTAAGTTCTCAACCGAAGTTCTAAACTTTATTTCAGTCGCTTTAAGTAGCTCCTTAGTCGCTTTAGGCTCAGTAATATCAGTGATCATGATTCCAAGCCCATTTCCAACCTTGAATACTCTGAGATTAGTACGTTTATCACCAAATTTTGTGTGGAGTTTAAGATCCGGAGTAAAGAAGGATTTTCCGGTTCTCATTACCTCTTTATATTTCGCAAACCGCCCAGACTCCTTGACCTCCGGCACTATATCAAAAATATTTTTTCCTGTGACGTCCTTCCGATTTAGACCCATAATCTCCAGTGCTGCTTTATTAACCTCTATGTGATTTAATTGTGAATCGAACAGAATGAATCCATCCGTTGCTGCGTTCATAACACTGCTCAGGCTACTCTCGATCCCATCGGTTTGATCTTTCGACTTATTACTTGATTGTTTTATGGTATTACCTGGTTTTTGCTTCATGGTTGGCTCATAGTTATAGAAGGGGTGGTAAGAGTTACTAAATAGTAAAATAAAGAAAGAATACACAGAATCATAAAGATAATATACAATAAATCAGCAAGATGTAGTAGAATCAGGTGTTTATACAGAGAATGGTATCTAAATGACAATTACCACTTTATTATGCCAGGATTCGTATCTATGTAGCAGGATTACTTATTAGATACAATGCCTTAAATATAGGAAAAACGTGAAGCCGGAACAGCGGGATTCAGAAGCAGTAGTCGCACAGGTGGTATTCAATAAGTAGAAAATCCCGTCATTTCCTGGAAGCGGTAGATCCCCTCCTTAATTAACGATTCGCTCTTAAATACATCGTAGTCTACCGTATAAATATTCCCGTCCTTATTACTCCACAGTCGGTCATAGTAGTTATTTATCTTTTCATAGAGACCCGAGGAATCATTCATTGTCACCTGGACATTCAGTTCTAAATTGAAATTGTTAAGCTGGGCACGTGTCAGATTAGCCGACCCTAACAATACCCACACTTTCCCGTTCTTGTTTTTGATCATTGTGAATTTTGGGTGAAACTGTTCACCATGCGTGTGATACCAGCGAACGTTGATCTTACCAAATGATCTCACTACGAGGTGATTGGCAACTGGCTGGTTCGGTATACCAATGCGCCTAAACCCGAATCCATCCTTATTCGGATCCATGATCAGTCTAACGATTGCGCCCTGCGCTGCGGCCCGTAACAGGCTGTTAATCACTTTTTTACTGGAAAGATAGAATATTGCTACGGATACAGTGTCGCCCTCCATCGATCGATCTAAATGTGCAAGCAACACTCTCTCAATCTGTTTTTCCGTAAATATTTGAACAATTATATCACTGTCATTAGTTGTTTTGGGACGTAGCATCGCTTTATTATCATCCATAGTATTTTCAAGTTCAGCAGCGGATAATTCAGCCACGTGGTTTTCTATCTCATAAAGATCTTTCCAAATATCCCCGCGGATTCGGAAGGCCACATTTGAGAACGAGGAACTAGCGTTGTGAGCGTTCCAGGAAGTAATAATACTCACCATTGAATCACCGTTATCGGCAATGATCAGCTTTCTATGATTCGCTTTGGTATTCAAAAAACTTAAATAACTTCTGAGGGTCACATGCGATTCATCCTTTGAGAAAGGGTGGGATAAGATCCCACCTTTACTGGTATTTCCAAACCATTGGAAGAATGTTCTCCAGATTGGTGAATACAAAAAATTATTATCGCGCAGTTTCTTCAGATCAGTAATTATAACATTAATACCAGCAGCAGACAGATCCTCCAGGTAAGTGGATTCCGATCCACCGTAAAACGTATTAACAGGATCGGTAATAAAATCGATGGCAATATCAGGGTGGGATCGTTTTTTCGCAATCAATCTATTAGTCACAGTGACGGTTATATCCCTGTGTGCGAATCCAAGCGGTCCCAGGTAATTATTAAACAGGAATATGTCAAAAAATATATAGTTTTCGGCACTGTCAATCAGGGCTAGAACCGCATCAGCGATCTCATGATCGTACAATTTTTTACCGGCCTGATCAACATAGGATATATCACTGAGAAAATCAATATCATCCTCTGTGACATGGTAGACCTGACCTTTATAGTTCATCCCGAGAGGTAGCGGTTTCACACTATGGTAAAATCCGACAACAACCAGCCAGGCGGCAACGATGGCCCAACCACTCATTCTGCTAACAGGTCTTAAAGTAAATCATAATAATTAAACAACCACAATACCCTTGAGAATTTACAATCTACATAAAACCACTATAAATCCCTGCTTGGGTTAATTCTTACGAATCAAATATCTGGTCAAGAGTATAGTAATTTGTAGGGATAAATTAAACAAAAACAAACAGCGCGAAGGGCTTCTTACCATCTTGTTATCCTAATAACGTAAATCCCATTAAATAAGTATTTTCATAAGAGAAGGTCATGTAATTTTTCTTACTATACATCACCTTTGTCAAAGAGACATTATAAGCCTGTATTCAAATTCCAACATTGCTCGAGTTGTATTATTAATGTATTTTTTTCTGTTAGCTGACAATTAATCACTTTTTTATTATATTTCAGTGTGAGATTGTGAGGAAAACATGATTTTTGAACATACTTTTGTTAATTCGCCAACGGCCCTCGTCGTTGAGGATAATGAAGAACATATAAAATACCTCCAGTTTTTACTAAAAAAACTCGAAATCAATGTGGTTGGATATACATCCTGGCGGGAAGCCTTAAAAAACGCCCGGAATTATGACATTGATTTTGCCTTGTTGGATATAAACCTGGGGGAGGGCATGAACGGTATCACGCTTATGGAGCTGTTAAAACAGAATCAAAACCTTAAGGAAGCCGATTTTATATCGGTTACTGCTTATTATTCACAGGATTATCTGGATGATTTTTTAGCAGCTGGTTTTGTTGATTATATCGCCAAACCATACTCGATTAAGGAGCTCGAAGAAGTTATACATAAGCCGCGCGTTCTAGCCTGATCACCCTTTAGATATTTAGTCGATACTAATGATCCATCCTCTGACTAACTACCATCGGGTTTGGTCAGATAAATTTCTGTTACTTCCTTCGTCTTTATTTTTTTCCTCCTGGCAGCCGGATGCTTATATCCTGACCGATCATGTACAAACAAGGTACCAGCACAAGCGTCAGGGGCGTTGCGAAGATTAATCCCCAGCTGAGTGCCAATGCCATGGGCGCCATGAACAGTGCCGTACCCCCGATCCCATAGGCCAGCGGCATAAGGGCCGCTACTGTTGTAATCGTTGTCATAACGATGGCCCTGAGCCGGTCAGCGGTCCCTTCGGCGATGATATCCATCACGCTGTCATTGGGTCGTGAAACCTTAAGTTCATTGATATGATTCACAAGCACGAGAGAATCGTTGACCACCACGCCTGAAAGTCCAATGATACCCATAATACCAATAAAGCTGAACGGCTCCCCATGAAAACCAAAGGCAACGATTACACCGGTTATCCCAAAGGGGATGGCCATCATTACCAGGAAGGGCTGCGTAAGTGAATTAAACAGCAGGATCAGAAGGAAAAATACACCCAGAACCGCAAAGACCATTGTGCGGAAAAGTCCGGTCATGGACTCCTGGGTCTCAAATACTTCACCGCCCAGTCTTAGCTGAATACCGGGCCAATCCCGGTTCATATCATAATGGTTCAGAACGATATTTGTCGCTTCCAGGGGCGTGATACGATCCTGATCTACATCAGCTTCAATAGTAACGGTTCGTTCGCTGTCAAAGTGCCGGATATCCGGCTGGCCAGGTCCGGGTACGAGCACGGCTACTTCTCCTAGCGGGATCATTCTACCCTGCCGATTAGGGATCAATATCCGGTTCACAAAATCCAGGTCCTGCCGTGCTTTTTCATCAATGATAACCCGGAAGGCAACATCCTCATCACCATAACGCACATTCGTTACGACCTCACCATCGAAAGCGAGGCGGACATTCTGAGCAACGTCGGCTACGGTAAGACCTACACGACTCAGTCGGTCATAATCGATATTGATAGCAATTTGATCTTTCCCGCCAACATCATTCCGACTGATATCTTTTACACCATCCATGGTCTCCAGATAGGCCGTAACTGAGTCTGCGAGCGCCGTTCGCAGTGCATCATCTGAACCGACAATCTGCAGACTGATGGGTTTTCCTACCGGCGGACCGCCGGTATTAATGGAGAAAGAAACATCCACAAGCCCCTCAATATCCTGGGCTTTAATCCGCAATGATTCCACGATTTCTTCGGCACTGCGTTCACGCTCGGTAAAAGGTGTAAGCAATACTGATATTGCTGCATAATTCTCACTTTCCGCATTGACCATTAGATTGATCCCGATCCAGGTGTTGTAGGAATCGAGTTCATCGCGAGGTAATTCCGCTACCAGGGACTCAAGTTCCATCATTTTTTCACTGGTCACATGCAGGGGCGTACCGGTTGGCAGTTCAATACCCGCAAAAAATTCTCGTGCCATTCCCGATGGGAACATAATCATTTTCATGTAATTGCCGGCATACCACAGCGAACCTACCAGGAGTATGATAAATACAGGAAGTAAGACATATCTCAATTTTAAAAACCGCATGACAACTTTCTGATATCCCGCGCTGATAGCCCTAAACCAAGTGCGTCCGGTAGATTTCACCGTTCTTTTTTTCATCCCGGTGACCAGATGGGCTGGCAGTGCGATCACGGACTCTATCAGAGATACGAATAACGCCAGGCTGATGGCCAGTGGAATGGGAATAATATATTTACCAAATATACCCGGCATAAAGAACATAGGCGCAAAGACCAAAAACGTTGTAAGTACCGTCGTTACTACCGGCCGGATAACTTCGTGGGTTCCGTTCACAGCTGCATCAATGGGATCATCCCCCATTTCCCTTCGCCTGGAAATATTTTCGGCTATGATAATGGCATCATCAACAATAATTCCGATCACCAGGATCATTCCCGATAATGTAATGGTGTCAAGATATCCACCAAATTGTGGAATAAGAAAAACGGTCCCTAAGAACGCAACCGGTATCCCCATGGCAACCCAGAATGCCGTCCGAAAGTTTAAAAATACCGGCAACAGAATGAATACCAGGATCAATCCGATCATGCCGTTCTTTAATACCACATCAAAACTGGTACGGATATATCTTGAAGTATCATTGGAATAGATGAGATCAATTCCTGCCAACATTTGATCCTGTTCTGTCCTGATGAGAGCTTTGATAGCATCGCAGGTACGGATAACATCAGCGTTTTCTTTCATGAACACTCGAAATGTTATTGCTGAAAGTCCATTTACGCGGGTTATGAGCCGCTGGTCCTCAAAGTCATCCCGGACGATCGCCAGATCCTTTACCTTTATTGCCGGACCATCAAATGTGGACCGAACGATCACATCACCCACCTCTAGCGGATCCTGAAATTGCGCTAATGTTACCAGGTCTTTTTCACTGGTGTAGGATTCAAACGACCCTGAGGTCCCGCGAATATTCCTGCTTTGAATCGCGGTTATTATCTCGCGCATAGGGATCTGATAGTCTTTTACAGCATCCGGGTTGACATCTATTTTTATCTCGCGAGCCTGGTAGCCAAGACGTTCAAGGTGGGATACACCATTGATCTTCTTTAATTTTTTCTCAAACAGTCGTGCCTGTTCGCGCATTTCTCGATAGGGTAGTTCACCGGCCAATCCGACTTCGATAATAGAATTACCCGACTGATGGGTTAACTCGGTGACGGAGGGAGCATCGATCACCTCCGGAGGATAA
>JAZGBQ010000193.1:0-2632 GCA_036476435.1 Fidelibacterota bacterium | reverse complement strand
ACAGCACAATCTGGAAATTATACGAGATAAAACGCGGTCTGAAGGCAATTTTGGTCCTTTTGAGATGATATTGATTCAGAAGGATAGTACTGAAATCCCAATCGAAATAACTACCCATGCATCAATCTTTAACCAGAATCCTGTCATCATTGGAATCATTAAAGATATTTCTCTTCAACTGCGGCAGGAAGCTGAATTAACAAACCTCGAACGACGATATGGATCAGTTACGCAATCTGCAGCTGAAGGAATCATATCATCAAGCTCGAAGGGAAAGATCATCGCCTGGAACAGAGGTGCAGAAAATATATTTGGTTATCTCGAGCAGGAAATGCTTGGACGTCCTTTGATAACTATCATTCCCAGGGATTCAAGAAATAAACACCGTAACGAGTTTGAAAATGCTATTCAGTTCGGAACAAAAAGATCACAAGAAAAACCAATTGAAACAGCAGGTCTTAGAAAAGATGGTACGGTAATACCGATAGAATTATCTATCTCAAAATGGGATTCCGAAAATGAGAAATTTTTCACCTCCATCATCAGGGATATTTCCGATAGAAAAGATGCCGAAGAAAAACTTCGCGCAAAATCGGAACAACAGGAAAAGCTGCTGATAACGGCACAAAATTTGAATGCATCCCTCGAGGTTAGAGAAGTGCTAGATCGAATTGCAAAGCAGGCAACAACTCTTCTTGACTGCTTCGGTGTATCACTCTATACCCTGGATGAAACTGGGAAAATTCTCAAACCTGTCCTGGCTATAGAGCCGCCCTATGAGGAGGAAATACTGAGTGCCGAACTGGATGTTGAAAACTCTCTTAGTGGACAGGTAGTTAAACAGAAGCGCGGTATGATATTTAATAATGCATTAAATACACCGGGCGCCTTCCAGGTCCCTGGAACACCGGAAGACAAAGATGAGCACGTCTTAGTATCACCTTTCCTGGTTGATGGAGAGGTCATTGGTACTTTAATCGTTAATCGCTTTAAGCATGAATTTTCCAGTGAGGATCTGGCACTGGCTGATACAATCGCCGCCTATGCAGCAACTGCGTTAAAAAATGCACAGGTCTATAAAAGACTGCAAAATGAAGTTTACGAAAGAGAACAGGCAGAAAAAGTCCAAAAAGCTTTATTTAAGATTTCCGAATCAGCGAATAAGGCTGAAAACCTGGATTCCCTCTACCGATCCATTCACAAGATCATTAACGAACTCATTTATGCAAAAAATTTATTCTTTGCTCTGCACGATCCGGCGACTGACATTATGTATTTCCCTTATCATGTAGATCAATATGATCCGTGTCCCAAACCAAGAAAACTCGATAACACGATCACTGCGAAAGTTATTAAATATGGAAAACCTAACCTGAAATCATTTGCCGAATACAGTACCTTATTAAAAGGGAGTAAAACAAAGCTTCATGGAACACGGTCACTCGACTGGCTGGGCGTCCCGTTGAAATCAGGTAAGAACACCATCGGTGCCCTGGTAGTGCAAACCTACTCCAAAGGTGAGCGGTATTCTGAAAAGGATCTGGAGTTGCTTACTTATGTGTCATCCCAGGTTGGACTGGCCATCGATCGTAAACAAGCTGAAGAAAAGTTTCAAGAATCCGTTCAGGAAATTCTCATCCTTGAAGAGATAAACCGTGATATGCAGCAGGGCAAACCAATCAATGATATCATTAACGAGTTATCTCTGATTTTCTCTGAGATCAGTCCCGTGAATTCAATCTCATTCTACCTTTATGAGGAAGATAAAAAACGACTTTATCCTCAAAATCCAGAGTCTGATAATTGGATGGGCGAGGTGCTTAAGAAGATGACAGGAGATCATGTTAGTGAATTCACACCAATAGTTTTGAAAGGCAATCGCTTTGAGCAGGTCTTATCGACCGGAGAAGGTTTCATGACCGGTGATCCTAAAATCATCGCTGACCTTTTTGCTGGTTACACTACCAGCCAAATTCAGAAAAAATTCATAAACTCTTACTTCAGACAATCCCCGATCAAAACTATTGGTGTGATTCCCCTCATTTCTGACGAAGCACCCCTGGGATTAATAACTTTTGATTCCACAGTAGAAATGTCTATTTCAGATTTTGATCGAGTTAAAAGGATAGCAAACCAGATCGCCAACGTTTTACAGCGTGCCAAATCCCAGGATCAATTACGGAATCTGTCCGCCGCCGTGGAACAGAGTCCTGCCAGTGTAGTTATCACTGATCCTGAAGGTATTGTAAAGTATGTTAATCCTAAATTTGTAGAATTAACGGGATACTCACGCGCCGAGATCATCGGTAAAACACCGCGCATTCATAAATCCGGGGTTCATAATGAAAAATTTTATGCAAACCTTTGGAATACAATAAAATCCGGTAAAGAATGGCACGGTGAATTCTGTAATAAAACAAAAAATGGCGATCTTTTCTGGGAAATGGCATCCATTTCACCTATAGTTGATGATCAGGGGTCGATAACCCATTTCATCGCGGTGAAGGAGGATATTACACACCGGAAAAATATTGACGCTGCCATCAAGGAAAGTGAAGAAAAATTCAGAACTCTTTTTGAAGAATCACAGGACGCAATATATATATCCGATGGCCAGGGAAAATTACAAAAC
>JAZGBQ010000192.1:0-2296 GCA_036476435.1 Fidelibacterota bacterium | reverse complement strand
AACTGATTTAGATATGGAATCATACTGGGTCAGGAGGACATCTATTGTATCATGGAATGAGTTGTACCAATAAATACGATTTTTTAGATCGTCCCGAGCCCACCACAAATCCTTCCTTCCACCAATGAATTCCAGTATTCCATCTCCGTCCAGGTCTGATTGAAAGCGAATAAATAACGACGTATCTGGTAACATATTGGGCATTCTTGAATTTGAGACAGCAAAGCTCATCGTATCCGAAGGTTCTCCAATATCATTTATTGAGTAAAAACTAAGCGCCCCATTATTAGAACCAGTATTCGGATGTGTGAAAGGAGTGAACTCTAGTGGTTCGCCTTCTTTTACCGGATAAAGATCATAATACCATGAATTTCCCTGAAACCACATGTCTGAGAAGTAACCGGAAGACAGATCTACAAACAAATTATCGGTTGGATGTCCAATGTCTTGTGGTCCATCTGCTTCTTCGAGATCTAGACCTTTCCTCTCAGGCATATTATTTACTGTATTTGAACCTATTCGTTTTGAAATTTCTGCTTCGTCAACGTGCCAGATTAATAAACCTGATCCAGGCAGACCAATATCATAATCGGGAACAGACACAACCACACCATTTTCATCACGATGAATACCAACCGAATCAAATATGATCTCAATGGTTAAAGGAGTTTCGTCGATTCGTTCAAAGACTGCAAATCGCGCTGAGTCGATACTTACGTTAGATCGGAACCAATTTGTACGGTTTTCAATTAAAAAATATTCTTCAGCATTGATTTGAATCTTATAACTTTTTCCATCTGGTTGCGATTTTATATTAATTAATTCATCCAACGTCACGGGTACAGGCTCCTCCCACCCCGCAAATATCCTTGTCCAGGCTGTTGGTGGCGCTGGAATAAGCCCTCGTCCGTTATTCGCCCCTTGGTCCATCAATCCGAAAACACCAATTGCGCTTCCACCTGTTTCTGTATTCCATAACGGTGGCAAACCTGTTGCTTGACCTACAAACATTGCAAATGTTCCTGTTAGTCAAAATTGAAAATCACATACATCAGCAAAATTATCCAGATAATCAACCATTTCAGGATAGAATAAATGATTTTGTGTTTCCGGAAGTATTATACCATGTTCAATAGTATTACCACCAATTTGTATACCCCCATTACCAATGAATTCCGTGACCATTCTATGATCTATATACGTTGAGGGAATATCCTCCTGAGCGGGTTCTGGTATTCCAGAAATTGAAGAAAAATCAAAATCTTGACTCACACCAGCATGGATAACAACAATTAGATCGTATTCGCTGAAATCTAGATTATCAACTGCATAGGCGACTTCCACGGCATCCTTAAATAGGCTCACCAGGCGTTCTTCATGAATTCTTGTGATTTCATCAACAGGGATGTCACTTAGAAACGGGTGATAGAATGCCATTGAATCAGGCAAGGTATAAGCAACTTCCGATCCATCGGGATAAACTGCCGAATTATTAAGATCTATTCCGAACTGCCCTTTTGACACTGAACGAAAGTAGCTATCAATTGCTATTAACTGTGATTCAAAGTAAGATTTATTGTGAGGAGGTGGATCTATTGTATATATGGAACAATTATCATCATTATTCTCCAGTAAAAAAGTACCATCTCCCGAAGTTCCGACGTACGTATCCGGTATAAATTCCACCCTAAGAATAATAATTTTGAGATCACCGATACTGGCTGCAGATAGAACAGCTATTGTCGTAAACAGGAGTATCAATAATATCCTGGTTTTACGAACGTACATCCTGGATCAAGCAATTATTAAATTTTATTTGTGATCAAATTGCCCAATTAAGAGAAAATCTCATCGTGTTAGTAAGGGGATGACCTACCTCCCCGGCAGTATAACCAAAATCGAAGCCATAATCAGAATAGCGCAATCCAATCCCAACAGTCGGGTTAGAAATATTCCCGGATATATCATAAATATAGCCAAAACGTAAGGCAAAATAACTGGAATACCAGTATTCGATCCCAATATTATGGACCAACTGATCAAGTTCATCTTTTATTGAGCGTGCGTCTCCGCTGCCGACTTCTTTCTGTCCAAATTCATTATATTTTCCCCAACTATCGTCTCCAGGCTCACCAGGGGTTGAAATCATTTCACCCTCACTCACATCAATTTTACCATTCACATTTTTATCGTCCCAATTGTATCCTCCTATCACACCATCGGGTACATTTCCTGCTGATGACATATCAATATCGCCTCCCAACAACCAATCGTCTACCCAGGAAGTGAAGATCGC
>JAZGBQ010000191.1:0-6416 GCA_036476435.1 Fidelibacterota bacterium | reverse complement strand
GGAAGTTCCGGCATAAATGAAGACTTTTTCTCCGTCCTCACCAACACGAATTGTACAGGCTGATTGGGGGTAATCTCCACGAATGATGGGATAACCGGCACCGGAAACAAAACTGCCCAGACTGATTCCAATTCCTTTTCCAAAAGGCAGATGGCTGTATTTTTTATTAAATCCTGTTAGTTCAACTGCTTTTTCAAGACATTCTTTCAGCTTGCAGCTGGTGATCTGTAATTCATTGATAGTTTGATAATCAGGCTCGACCAGGTTTATACCACGAATATCCACTGGTGACAGACCTAAATCCCTGGCTGCCAGGTCCAAATGCGATTCAAATGCAAAGCGTGGCTGTGGTGTACCGTTACCCCGCATGGCTCCACAGGTGGGCAGGTTGGTATAAATACGTTGGGCATCAAATCGAAAATCAGACATTTTGTAGAGTATCGGTAATAGACTGCCGCTATAATAGGCTGTAATGATTCCATAACTGGTATATGCTCCCCCATCAAGCGTAACTTGCTGATGTGTCCCCAGCAGTTTGCCTTCTTTGTTAAATGCTGATTTGAATTTGATGGTTTGTGCATGGCGACCACGTCCGTGCTGAAAAGCTTGTTCTCGATCCATGCTCATTAAGACCGGGCGCTTCAGTTTTCTGGATGCTATGACTGATAGGAATTCCAGTTTTGTGGTTTCAGCTTTACCGCCAAAACCACCACCTATAGCAGGGGTCATTACCCGCAGCTGACTCTTGGCGATACCCAGGACACGTGCGAGTTGAACCTGCACCAGGTGTGGGTTTTGGTTGGAAGTCCAAACATTGATCAGATCACCTTCTTCCATAGCAAGTGCAGTTGCAGGTTCCAGATAAGCCTGATGTGTACGCTGACCTTGAAATACATCTTCGCGAATGTAATCCGCTTTTGAAAAAACTTTGTCAATATTGCCAAAATTCTGGTGTATATCCGTATTGATATTATTTTTATACTTGGCATGTAATTGAGGTGCAGTCTTCTTTATGGCGGCTTCAGGATTGAATACGCCATTCAGGGATTCATATTCGATCTTAACTTTTTCTGCAGCCATCTCTGCATAGCGGCGATCACTGGCGAAAACCGCAGCGATAGGTTCTCCTAAATGTCGCACAATTCCCTGCGGTAGAATGGTCTCATCGTACCGTGCGGGAGAAACTCCATAGGGTGTAGTGGGAACATCCTCAGGAGTTAACACTAATTTGACTCCTTCGGAAACAAGAGCCTGCGAAGGATCTATTTTTACAATGCGGGCATAAGCCTGTGAGCTAGTCACTAAAGCGCCGTAAATCATATTTGGAAAGTAAAGATCCGCTGTGAACTGAGCTTTTCCCCGCACTTTATCTCGAATATCTTTGCGGGTAACAGGTTTCCCAACAACTGCGAATTCCTGATCAGGATCCAGGTTTGTATTTTCTCCTTTCAAAGCGCTAAGAATGCGGACGTACCCGGTGCAGCGACAGAGATGACCGGCCAGGGTCTTTTTTATTTCTCCATCATCTGGATTGGGATTCTTCACAAGTAGAGATTTGGAACTTACAACAATACCCGGAGCACAAAATCCGCATTGAAAAGAACCATGTTCCACAAACTTATCCTGGATCGGATCATCTATCCCTTCTATAGTTAAGACCGATTGTCCAGCCGCTTCAACAGATAGAACCAGGCAGGCATTTACAGGCTGGCCGTCCAATAATATTGTGCAGGCTCCACAGTCACCGCTGTCGCAACCTCGTTTTGCACCGGTTAAATGCAGGCGATCTCGCAATGTATCAAGCAAGGTTTCATT
Source organism: Fidelibacterota bacterium (assembly GCA_036476435.1). Classification (GTDB taxonomy): domain Bacteria; phylum Fidelibacterota; class Marinisomatia; order Marinisomatales; family JAHJCW01; genus JAZGBQ01. Next base: position 4,601 of record JAZGBQ010000191.1, on the reverse strand, counting down.
GGTGTCAACAGAAACTCTGCATTCCTGATCATTAATTCGCAGTGATATTTCAGGCATCAGATTCCCTTAATATTCTGCTGTGGGCTTTTCGCAGTGCTCGTCGTGTTGCAATTTTCGCCAAATTTATACGGTAATTGGCACTCCCTCTGAGATCTGAAATTGGCGCTAACGCTCCTGGGATTGTTGCAACTACCGCATCCCAGGTTTCAGTCTCCGGTTTTTTGGAGATGGCCACCTGATGAGCTTCCTCGACCAATACAGGGGTCGGAGCAGCTGCCGTAACAGCAACTTTCAACTCCTTTATTCGGCCGCTTTCCAACGTCAGCGAACAGGCTACACCTACTATAGGGATGTTACCTGCTTTCCGATTACCGAATTTTATATAGGCTGAACCGGCATTTGATTTTCTCAGGGAAATTGAAACCATTAGTTCGTCTTCCTCCCTTATGGTTTCCCGCGGTCCAGTAAAAAAGGTTTGCAGAGGAACGTTACGCGTCCCGGTTTTTCTAGCCAGTGTTACGGTAGCATCGTTTACCAGCAATACCGGAGGAAAATCAGCACAGGCTGCGGCAGTACAGAGATTGCCGCCAATTGTTGCTCGATTACGGATTTGAGGTGTGGCCATTTGATTAACCAGGTCTCGTATAGCTGCGTTGACCGGATACAGCCCGGAATTTTCGATCTGAGATACAGTAACACCCGATCCAATTATACACTGCTGTTTTTTTAACTTTATGCCGTTTAACTCTGATAGATTTCTAAGTGATATCAGATATTGCGGATGCAGATTTCCTTTTTTCATCAGAACCAGAACATCAGTTCCGCCGGCTATTGGTACGCTGATGCCCTTTTTTTCTTTCAGGATCGAAAGGGTCTCGGGCAATGATTGAGGAGTTACATATTTAAATTGCGGTAAGTACATACCTTAATTCCAAACAATCCAAGATAATTGTTCTTATTTGTCTCGCATAAAAATATGATCACAATGACAGGTTTAACATGTTAATCCCGCCTTTGCACCAGGGCAGCCATGGTAACGCCGCCCGCTCCGCATAGTGAAGCAACACCAAGTTCCTTGTCATGATTATTTAAAGCGTGCAATAGTGTTGTTACAATTCTTATTCCTGAACAACCTGTGGGATGCCCCAGAGCAATTGCACCACCATGAATGTTCAGCCTGGTCCGGTCCCACTTGAGTATCTTGTCATTAACCAGAATCTGAATTGCAAATGCTTCATTCACTTCAATTAGATCTGGATCGTTTATCGTTAAGGAATTTTCCTCTAGTAAGGACGGGATTACAAAGGCCGGACCTTCCCCCATTGTATCCGGATCAACCGCAGTCTGGGCGAAGCCAGCCAGCTCACCTAAAATAGGATATCCTTCCTCCCGAGCGATTTCTTCTGTGGTTAACAGCATGAAAGCGACACCATCTGCCATGGCGCAGGAATTAGCAGCTGTAACTGAACCATTTGCTTTAAAAACCGGTGATAATTTGGCAAGTTTCTCATGGTTTACAGGGAAACGGATGGTTTCATCAGTTTCCACTGACACATCGTTTACTTCGATCGGAACTACTTCCGATTTAAAAAAACCTGATTCCCACGCTTGATGTGCCTTCTCATGCGATGAAGCTGCATATTCATCCTGTTCTTCACGGGATATATCGTACTTTTCACATAGGTTCTCTGCAGTTACACCCATTCCCTGCCCTATCAAAGGATCAATGCTATCCGCCCAGCCATCTAATAACTCTCTATTACCCATTTTAAATCCGTCCCAACGGCAATCTTTCAATAGATAAGGCATGGTACTCATACTTTCCATTCCTCCTACCAAAATATATCTGGCTGAGTTGTCCAGCTTGAGTCGTATACTGGCCAATTCCAGTGCTTTCATCCCTGATGGACAAGCCATATTTATTGTCGTAACCGGGGTTTGAAGGGAAATACCACCGCGAACTGCGGCAGTTCGAGCCGGATTGGGACCATTACCTGCCTGTCGGCAATGCCCGATGATCACCTCATCAATTTCCTCAATGTTAAAATCAACTGAGTTTAGCAATTTGCTTATCACCGGTGCTGCCAGATCATAAGCATATATTTTTCTAAATGACCCACCGAATCTGCCCATGGGTGATCGCAATGCTCCAATACACACAATACCAGGAGTTTTCATATGTACTGACCCCCATCAACTTTTATGACTTCACCAGTAATATGCCGAGCCTTTTCGCTGGCCAGAAAGGCAATTATTTCAGCCACATCTTCGGGAGTACCAATCTTTCCTAAGACAGTTTCATCCAGAGCAGCCTGTTTGAAATCTTCCGGCATATTCTGAATCATTTTGGTATTGATGAGACCCGGACAAACGACATTAACGGTCACACCTGATCTACCCAACTCTTTAGCCACACTTTTTGAGAGTCCAATGACCCCTGCTTTTGCGGCGGTATAGTTTGACTGACCGAATTTTCCACGTAAGGCGTTTATAGAAGAAACTGTGATGATCCTTCCGGACTTATTTTCTCTAAAGACCGGGGCAGCGGTATGGATGTAATTAAAGACCCCTTTCAAATCCGTGGCTATAACTTCGTCCCACACTTCTTCCGACATTTTCCAAATAACCTTATCCCGATTAGCACCAGCATTATTCACCAAGATATCCAGGGTTCCATATTCTTCGCAGGTGTTTTTTACAATATCCTTTGCCCGTGATAAATCAGCCACTTCAGCCTGGTAGGCAATGGCTTCCCTACCCTGCGACTGAAGCTCATTTACAAGCGTATTTGCTCCATCCTTGTTACGATGGTAAGTGAAAACTATCTTTGCTTCCTCACGTGCAAAAACTTGTACTATTGCGGTCCCGATTCCCGAACTGCCTCCGGTAACAAGTGCAACTTTACCTTTTAATTGACTACTCATAGATATCCTATTCTATTAATTCGTCTAAAAATATTTTATTTTGACTCCCATTTCGGAGGTCGCTTTTCAAGAAAAGCGTTAATACCTTCATTTGCATCATGAGAGTTCATCAATTCTTCCGTATAGTTTCGTTCCAGATGGTCTAATTCATCTCGAAGTGCCATATTAAAATGAGTCCGTGCTGCCCTTACAGCATACTTCAATGATGATGCACTCTTGGGCAGAATATATTTACAGATCCAATCATTGACCCCAGAAAGCATTAATTGGTGATCATCAAACACTTTGGTCGCCAGCCCTAAATTATTCACTGTCTCACTGTCAATAGTCCTGCCTGTTAATAAAAGATCATCGGCCTGTGTTTGGCCAATTTTGAGGGGTAGTATCAGTGAAGCCGGGGGCGCAAAAACACCCAGATTTATCTCTGGTTGACCAAGACGTGCGGATTTATCAAGAAACAAAAAATTGCACATCAAAGCCAATTCCATAGCACCACCGAGGCATTGACCGGAGATAAGCGCCGCCGTTGGAATGCTCAGATCCATTAAGGTATAAAACAATAGGTGAAATCGCTTTAGCATATCCGGTGCTTCTTCTCGTTTATGTTCCGGAACACTGGCACCAAAACTGAAATGATCGCCTGAACCTGTGAATTGCAGCAACTTTATTTGAGATCGCGGATCTATATTCTCCAACTCTGTCTGAATATCCGTCATCATCTGAGCGCTCAGGATATTTCCCTTGGGAGCATTTAAGGTCAATCGCAGGACTTGCCCACTGTTTAATAATTCGGATATGATTTTTTCAGGCATGTATTCTACCTCGGCATGATCGCGTCTATAAGTTCATCATTCCATGGATGTCCTTCGGCCAGCATCGTACGAAGCTTTATAAAATCCACTTCCCGATTTCCCTTGGGACCCTCATTAAAGGCTTTGAATCCAGCTTTGGCTTCAGTCATCATATTCAAAGCCAGCCAGTCCCGGTTAGTTTGCTGGTTCCGATCCCAGTGTTCCAGTTTTTTCTTACGCAAACTATTTAATGTCTTATTCACGCAATCAGGCATCAGATACAACAGCTTTGTTGCCATTGCATTTACTGCAGTATCCAACGGACTCAGATCAATAGTACCTTTTGATAACAATTCCTTACCTGCTTCCAGCTCTTCTCCGCTCTTACGAAGTCCGTAAACAATTTTACCGGTCTCATCCAGCCATTTATCCGTTATTACCAGAGGATTACGCATAAAATTTCCATCTACCCTCAATACTGGTATTGTCTCGGAAATCAATCCAATATTGACAGCTTTGTAAGCTCCCCACATTTCACAAAGCGTACCACTTTGCATTGCCCGTTCGATCCCCACAAATAAATGCAGAAAATCTGTGCTTCCACCATCTGGTGCACTGCCGTGCCGCGGACCAGCCTGGCCAAAGACTGCCAGATCACTTGCGATAGTAAAATCACAGGCCATCCCAATTTCCTGTCCGCCGGCAATTCGCATCCCATTTACCCTGCAAATGACCGGTTTATCACAATGCAGAATTGCTGTGATCATATCGTTGAAAAGGCGCGGACTCCAGCCGTGTTCGCGAAACATTCGCGCGTCGTACCAGACCGTCCACGCGCCGTAGGCCGCGGGCAAGGCGTAGACTTCGCCGCCGCTGCGAAACATGT
>JAZGBQ010000190.1:0-2469 GCA_036476435.1 Fidelibacterota bacterium | reverse complement strand
AGATTGAGATAATTATAATAATATTATCAAAATAGCCATTTAAATGTGCGCTCATAACAATATATGGTGATGTCAGAAATATCAGAACAACAAATACGCTATTTATATCAATTTGGGATTTTTTAATAATGCGAATACATATCCAAAGCAACCCTGCACAAAAAATTAGAAAAAACATAGATGACACTATCCTTATTACTAACTCTGCATACCCACTTCCATTGTCCAAATCGATAAGTGGCGTTATTAGTGTTCCAGGCAATGCACGTTTTAGAAAACCAAATTTATAACTTATCAACCATTGCGCTTCTGCCCAATCATTAGGCCATCTAAATGCTCTAAGCACTGTCACAGAGAACGCCCAAATCAATCCAAATAAAATTAATAGCTGATAGTATTTACTCTTCATGTTTTAATTTGTTAAACTACTAATTGTACTGCGTTTTGATACATTAGCATTCCATTATTGGGCGTAATCAGCCTCCATAGATTGGTCTACATTCTAAGTTAGTATATTTAATTTAACTTGAATTCTTACATAGTAAGAAAGTAATAAGACGCTTAAAAACCGCATCCAAATCTGCAATTCGGGTACTGTACCCGACGTTGAATCAACAATATCTTAACTTACAGCTCACCGTAATCGTAACGTGACCTTACTGCTAATTAATAGGGGGTACTCATAGGTATCCTCTATTTGCCATAATTCTGCTTAGATCTGATGCAGCATACTGCTTACTTATAAATTTACTTCAGCGATGTTAAATGCAGACGGATATCAGTATATTTTTAGTAAATATTACTTTAATGTGTTTGTTTTTCACGAAGAACATGACCAATAAATTCAATAATGATGTAAGACAACAAGTTGAACAATTAAAAAGTAAAAAATTATGGGAAATTGAGAGGGAAATATCTGCAAAAAGAATATTGTGGGTAAAGAATAATGTTAAGGAAAATGTAACTTCGCCGCGTAAAGCTTTTGAATTATTATTCTTTATATATATGGGTCTTTCTGAAAGTGAATTAATTATCATATCAGAAACAGAAAATGAGATTGAATGGTTATCACGTAATGATTGCCCGACATTAGAGGCTTGTAAAAAACTTAATCTTGACACAAAAATTGTGTGCAAATTTGCATACGAGAAATCAACCCAAGCCTTTTTATCTCAACTTAATCCTCAACTCAGATTTTCGAGAAGTTATTCGGAAATTCGTCCATATCATGAGCATTGTAGGGAAAAGATCACAAAAATTAGCCGTTAATTTTATATTCAGGCTCACCGTGACCAAAACGTGACCTTACTGCTAACATAAAAGGGGTACATAGATGTACCTCTTTATCGTTGATCCAAATTCCTATTTCCTGCTTTATCTGGCGAAACCAATTACGAGAGAAGGATATATTAACGCACCAACTGTTAATTGTACTCCTATATTTAAATGAGAGAAAAAGAGGGCATTGATACCTGCATTTCCCTGGAGACCAAATACATTTTCATCATCAAGGTCGACCGCAGAAGTATTTTCATGGGAACGCGCCAGGTAACCTGATAATCCAGCGTAACCTGATAATCCCGCAAAGCTGATGAGATGTGAAAAATCTTTACTTGCCACAACATCAATTGAATAGGTACTAAGATCAAAGTCATCGACTTTGTATATTTGACCAATGCTCAGCCTGGCAGCCGCGCTTAAATTTTTCTCTTCATCATTAAAGAAGTTGTACTGAACCTGTCCTCCCCTGAATGCGTAATTAGCATCAGGAGTTGCTGAAAAGTAAAACAAGCCGACATCTATCTGATCAGTGACACCCATCCTAACTAGTATTAGAGGAAGATTAAGAGAATGTAGTGACTCTGGATGATTTTTTGCGTCAACATCATGATCATCAGATACCTCTCCGTATAGCCAATGGGTGGGATAAGGATGGACGAAAGTGTCATTCCAGGCGGCGTCTTTATCATCAATAAAATACATACTCATTGACAAACCAATGTCGAAATTCCATTTACCTAAAGGTTGTGCCGATGTTAACGGGTTAAAAACTGCCATGATCCCAGCTTCTCTAGTAAACTGGCGCCAGGCATCCTGGGTAAGTGAAGGATCAAGCACCATAGAGCATTCCTTCCAACTGTCATCGACATGCAGTTCTATTCCATGGGCATACGAAGTGGATGTAGATACGATTAGGAATATGATCAAGGCACTCCCTACACCACTAAATAATTTATATTGCATGATAACCTCCTTGCTAATAGATAAGAATATAAGATCGGTTTATCTGACTACTTAGTAATACATAGAATAATTTGATGGTAAACTAAACGACAGCACTATGATTCAATAATTGGACTATTTTCTAAGTGAGAATTTTCTGGTATAATAAAACTATAATCAGGCGTCTCTAAAACCGTATCTACAACAGCAATTCGGGCACTGAGCCCGACGACAGGTCAACAATAT
>JAZGBQ010000019.1:0-11273 GCA_036476435.1 Fidelibacterota bacterium | reverse complement strand
TCCAAGGTCATTAGCTCGACCGCTTGTGGAGGCCAGTTGAGGCGTTTCGTCTTCCCTCTCTTCCACAATAACATAAAGGGTTCTGGATTTGCCGTCCCGGATTATTTCAATTTTACTGCGGAGTCCTGGTTCAGTTGCCGACACCATGTTCTTCAGATGTGCCGGATCTTCAACGTAATTGTCATTGAAATTCAGTATAACGTCACCCTCTTCAATGCCGGCTTTATCCGCAGGACTATCCTCTATGACATTGGTAACAAGGGCTCCGTCCCTCGATTTAAGATCCAAAGCTCTTGCAACCCGATCCTCCACTTCTTGGATATAAACACCGAGCCACGAACGCACGACGTAGCCCTTGGTAATGAGATCGTTCATTACTTTTTTAGCCATATTTGACGGAATGGCAAAACCTACTCCGCGGTTAGCCCTCTCATAACCCCCAGTTGCAATGGCTGTATTAATACCAATCAAATCACCTTCAAGGTTAAGCAGTGCGCCGCCACTATTACCCGGATTGATGGCAGCATCTGTCTGAATGAAATCTTCATAGTAATCACCAGCAATGATATTGCTTCTTCCAAGGGCACTGATGATTCCTGCCGTGACGGTGTGACTCAAATTAGCGGAAAATGGACTACCCACTGCCATTACCCATTCTCCTACCCGGATCTCATCGGAATTCCCCCATTCAAGCGCTGTTAATTGTTGTGCTTCAACCTGTAAAACAGCAAGATCAGATTTTGGATCAGCCCCAATCACAATTGCTGGGAAAACGCGTTTATCAATTAACTCTATTTGAATATCTTCGGCATCTGAAATAACATGGTTATTTGTCAGAATATATCCCTTTTCAGCATCCACGATCACGCCAGATCCAAGTGCGGATCCGCGATATTCCTGTTCCGGTGCATTTCGCTGGAAAAATCTAAAAGGAAAACTGTCGTGGACGTCATCTAGACGATATACTTTTTCCGTTAATACGGTAACAACGGCAGGATTAACCTTCTCAGCGACATCAGCCATGGCCTGGCTGAACTGTTTAATAATTGTATTTTGGGTATAACCAAAACTAAATAAGAATATTACCGTAAATATTATCCGTCTCGGCATTTATTATCTCCTGAATTTTATCCTCACATTTGAATGCTGATCCTTCAAAAAAGTTTCATGATTTGCAGTCTGATCACCCTGTTGGATATCCACATCCATGGAAATCTCCAATTCGTTCTGTTTCCTGCAATACTGTTCGCTGTAATTTTATCTTACAAGCTTATAAATAAGGCTTAACATCTTTGAAGAATATTTCTTCCGTCATCGGACCGATATATACTCTGACGATATAACCATCTCTATCGATGAGAAATGTAGTAGGTACCCCTGTAATTGGCCTTCCTGACACCTTTCCGTACTCGTTGGTTACCTGATGGGTCTCATAGTTACGAATATCCGTAAGAACAGTATAATTCATACCCCATTTATCTACGAATTTTTGAATATCTTCAGGTGATCCAGATGATAATGTAATTCCTACAATCTGTAATCCGTCTGTTTGATACTTATTTTGGAGTTTTATGAAATCAGGTATCTCCCTTAAACACGGTGCGCACCAGGTGCCCCAAAAATTCAGCAGAATAACCTGCCCTTCAAATTCACTGAGTGAAAATTTCTCTCCATCTAATTTTGCGAGTGTAAAATCGGGCGCTTTGATTCCTGAGTTCTCGGGTGCCTGTTCAATGTTTGCCAGGCTCGTTACCTGCACGAATTTTTGTACTGAATTTGCTGTGCCCTGTTTCCCCCGGCAACCGGACAGCATAAAAGCAAGTGCTAACAGTACGAATATGTTCCGTTTCAAAATATTCATTCTTTGAGTGCCTTATCCTTTTGATTTTATTCCAATTTCTAAAAATTTAATAAATGTTTTAACATCTCTAGTCAGACCTGGAAAGCGGGCGAGCTCTTCATCTTCGGAATTTAATATAACATAAAACGGTAAAGCTGCCGTACCGAACCGATCAATCTCATATTGTTGATTCTCGCGATAATTTTCGCCACCATCTGTGTATAATTGAACTAATATGAACTGATTAAATCTTTCCTTTACGCCTGCTTTAGTAAAAATATTTGCTTCCATCCAGCGACAATTTGTGCATGTATACCCGGTAAAGTCCACAAATACTGGTTTCCCGGTTCGTGCGGACTCACGCAATCCGGTTTCTAGATCTGTATACCAGTGATGCGATTCCGAAATTGATCCCTGAGAAGTGATTACAGCACCCGAAACCGATTCAATCCTGGGAGGTAAATAGGAATAAATTAATCCATGGATGGGACGACCAAACAGACCCGTAGCTAAATAAAGACTTCCGACAATAAAAAATAGGCTCAAAAGCATCCGGGCCACTCCAATGGATTCAACACGTGAATCATGTGGTAAACGGATCTTCCCCAATAAATATAATCCCGTGAATAATAGTATAACAGTCCAGGCTGTCAATACCGTATAATGAGAAAAAATACCCCAATTCCAAACCAGATCTGTGTTACTTAAAAATTTGAATGCAGCAGCCAATTCGAGAAATCCCATTACCACCTTCACTGAGTTCAACCAACCTCCTGATTTGGGCATTTTTGCCAGAAATTGAGGAAACAACGCAAGGAAAAAGAACGGTAATGCAAATGCCGTGGAGAATATGACCATTCCCAGTAAAGGCCAGAACCATTGTCCCTGTGTGGCAGCTACTAGCAGTAGACCTACAAACTGGACTGTACAGGTAAAGGATGTAAGTGTAAATGTCAAGGCCATGAATAGGGTCCCGAGGTATCCTGCTTTTTTCTCCCTTTCCATGGAAAACCGGCGCAGGCCTTCAGGAAATTGAATTTCATACATGCCAAAAAGTGAAAGCGCGAAATAGATAAATAAACCCCCTATGAATAAATTCACCCAGGGATTAGCAGCCAGCTGGTTGGCTCCGGAAGCGCCAATGAAAATGGCTAACAAGAACCCGAGTACTGTGAAAGTTGCAATGATTCCAACAGCGTAAACACTCGCCTGCTTCAGTGGATTTCGTCCTTCAATTTCACCTTGATGTGTAAAATATGATACGGTAATTGGTATCATCGGAAATACGCATGGAGTCAAAAGAGCGAGGAATCCCATAGACAGCGCAAGAATGATAAAAGACCAAAAACCTTTCCTGATAGCTGAATCCAAATCGATGTTACCACTGAAGTCAACTGTTGTTTCAGCCGCCATCCTCATCCGATCAGGTCGTGGTTCACCAGGCTCCAAATCTATAATTACAGAAGTTAATTTTTCCTTTGGCGGATAACAGAGCACATTGTTACAAACCTGATAAAGAATTTTGACGTCAAGCTGTATCGAACCTGTATTAAGATCATTTTTAAGCTTGACTGGAATTATAAATTGCGGTGATCCTAAATGGTATGGGACCACTATCTGAAAACCTTCGTCGAATTTCACCGTTGGTTCCGGCTCTTGAACGACGCCAACCTTATCGATAGAATTCCCTGTTACAGTAATTTTTGTAGGAACAGGTCCTTCTGTTATTCCTTCAATCGCATAAATGTACCATCCCTGATCAAGATCGACAGTAACCACCACATCCACGACTTCACCAGCCCGTGCTTCTTGAATGGCAGAGGAAGAAACGGTAACGGGATCTTCAAATTGACCAAAGATCCCTTTGGGTGCCACCATAATGAAAAGAAGCAGTATTAACAGTCTTATTTTCGTGGTTGTTTTATTCATACAGTTACTCTGATGAATCCTTTTAATGAAAGTAACACGATTAACGCAAGCCAAGCAGTTTTTGTTTCAACTTGAATTTCCAGCTATTTTGTATTTTCAGTCTGTCCGCCAGGCGACTGATGTTTTGTTTTGCTTCTTTCACACCGTTTTCAAGTAGTATATCAAATTTATCAAACTCCGACCAGTGCAAACCTAAAACATCAGGTTGAAATATAAAATTAGCGTTATCAACCATCATCGCGGTTAAATGCAGGTTCGTAATCAGATCACACCTGGTAATTATATCGATAATGGAATTTTTTTTCATTGGATCAAGGGTTCCCCTCGAAATGTTTATTGCGATGACAAAATCTGCAATTAATTTCATTTCCAGTACGGGAATTGGTACACTAACTGCTCCATCAGCGAACAAATGACCATTTGATTCAGTTGGCTGAACATACCCTGGTATCGACGAACTTTGAACCACAGCATCGATCAGGTCGCCGGATTTGTAACATACCCTCTCGCCATTTTGAAGATCGGTTGCATAGATATTCAGCGGTATTTTCAGTTCTTCGAAAGTTTTAACTGGTACCAGGAATTTTATTGCTTTTTCCAACCTGCTGCGTTTAATGATCGAATCACGATTTAAAGCAATTGCTATGACCAGTCGATCCTGAACGAATTTTGCTATCTGACCGATGACCGAATCAGGATCACGATCTTTTAAAAGCAGGGAGGTACCTACCTGTTTATATGAGTCACTATCTAGAAATTCACGGAACCGCTCTTCCACCCAATATGGATCCTGCGTTGCTGCATACATTGCTCCGATGATCGCTCCAATGCTGGTCCCGCCGATGGTGTTTATGAATATGCCATGATCGTGGAGCACCTGCAGTACTCCGATATGCGCCGCTCCGCGGACACCACCCCCACCCAGCGCCAGACCGATACTTGACCTTTGCATCCCTATTTTTCAAGATCTTCTGTATTCGTGATCGATACTGTCATTTCGACACGTTTTAAAGGATTATCGTTGTTATCCCTCTCCTGCTTAACAATCTTATCCACAACATCCATTCCGCTGATCACTCGACCAAAAATAGAATATTGCCGATCAAGTCGGGTTACATCCTTCACGCAGATGAAAAATTGACTTCCCGCACTATTAGGGATATTAGTACGTGCCATTGAAACCGCCCCTCGTGTATGGGAGAGTTCATTGAATTCGGCAGGAATATTCCAAGTATTTGGATCATTCTCGTCACCGATCCCATAAAACTTACCCGCATGACCACCGCTTCCATGCAGAGAGCGATCTTCATTAAGGGTATTCGGATCACCTCCCTGGATCATGAAACCTGGAATAATCCGATGAAAGGTTACTCCATCAAAATATCCATCCTTTGCAAGAATTTTGAAACTTTCTACATGTTTTGGAGCTTCCTTTTCGTAGAATGAGATTTCGATCGTTCCAAATTCCGTGTTAATCACACCAACTTCGTTTTCATCTTCATTGTCACTTGCATTATTATTGCTCATTGCAACCGTTACTAAACACATTGCCGTTACTAATACTAATCCTATTGAATTCATATCAAGTCCCTGCTTCCTGGTTTGTTAATTGGTATCGATCTTAAATCGGAAGGAACTTCATGTTCCTCATAACTAACCGCTTTATGTCTCAAGATCGAAAACTGATGGTCATGAAGATTGTTTAGTCCAGCACTGCGATCTACTATAACGGCGAGTCCAGCCGCTTTACCCCCAGATGCTTGCAGCAAGTTCAGTATTTCAGCCACCGATCCTCCCGTTGTGATTACATCTTCTACCACCAGTACATTCTCATTATTTCTTATTTCAAATCCTCTCCTCAGTTTCATTCGGCCGTCTTCACGCTCGGCGAAGATCGTCCGCACACCCAGTTGCCTTCCGACTTCAGTACCGATCACGATCCCACCTACTGCTGGAGCAATTACAGCACTAATCTTAATCGACTTAAACTCATCCACAATAGCAGATGCAAATTTGGTTAAATATTCAGGGTGTTGAAGCACTTTAGCACACTGAAAGTATGAAGAACTGTGACGTCCTGAAGTAAGGATGAAATGTCCCTCGAGCAACGCTCCAGTTGATTTAAAAATTTTTAAAACTTCATCATTGTTCATCTAAAATAGCCTCCATCCGGTCTACATAATGCTTAGCCATATCACGGATCGACTTTTCACTTTGATCCCCAGAAAAAATTACGCTTCGTGATACTGATATTAGTACCGGCCCGTTCCGACTTCCGAATTTTAAACTTCTTTCAAAATCACCACCTTGATGACCAATACCAGGTATCAGGAATGGAACGTTGGGTGTCAAATCGCGAACACGTTTGATATCCTCAGGAACAGTGGCACCTATCACCAATCCAATATTATCTTCAGCGTTCAGACTCATCACCAGCCGGGCAATCTTGATATAAATTGGACCGTCAATGTCTTCAACATTCTGGATTTCGGATGCCGATGGATTAGAAGTTTTACAAAGCACAAATATTCCTTTTCCCCGGTGCTGTAGAAAGGGCATGATACCATCTCGCCCCAGGTATGGACTTACGGTAACCGCGTCAAAATTAAAGTGTTTAAACAAACTTATTGCATATTGCTCGGCAGAACTTCCAATATCCCCGCGCTTTGCATCGCCAATAATGATCGTCTCACTGCCAATAATCTCAATTGTTGATTCTAACCATTTATATCCCTTACTGCCCCAGCGCTCAAAAAATGCGAGATTAGGTTTATAGGCAACAACCAGGTCATGTGTCGCTGATATTACTTTTTTAGTATGGTCGATCAAATCATCAAGGCCGGCGTTCGTTACCATAAGTGCCTCTGGTTTGATGTCAAGACCAACACAAAGATGAGATCGCTGCCGCTTGATTTGGCTCTGAAGGCGCTGATTGAACGTTTTCATCAACGTTAAATTTACCTCGACTAAAAATTCAACACAAAGCGCTACAATATTATCTGGCGGTTTTGTACAATATGACTGTCAATACTGACATTCAAGATTCAATTTGGTGAACTGGCTGATATAAATGGAACAATTATCACTGGATACAAAATCTGGTTCTCTTTCAAGAGTGATAGCCTCTAGTGGTGTATTTCAGATCGAACTCCTGGAACACGTTGGAGAGGAGGATTATCCAGCGTTAATTGAGATATCTAAACATCTGTCCAGGGATTACGGGGAAAAGGCTATCCTTTCGAAAACGACAATTTATAAATATTTCAATAAAACAGGATCGCTCCCGTTTATTGCACGGTATCGAGATGAAATTATAGGATACATAATTGGGGTTCCATTAGAAACGCTCAGTTCCGAACCATGGGCACAATTGGATGAAAACTTTGGACGAAGAAACACTATGTACACCTATGCATTTGTTGTAATGACGCATTACAAAGGTAATGGCTATGCCAAAATGCTTAAAAGGGTATATTTAAGCTGGGCAAAGAAACGGGATGCAATTCGGTATGTCACCGGACATGTAAAAGTTGGTGTCTCAAGCCTTTTTACGGGTGATATCAAAATCATCAACCGTGTAGAAAACTGGCAGGGTACCGGTCATATATTTGAATATTATCGACGCGACCTGCATCCGGGGAAACCAGAAATTTTAAAAAACAATCCGCCCATCGCTACAAGGGTATGATACACTGTCTATTTTAGTTTAGAAACTTTCAGATATAAATCTTAAATGATATTTTTCGGTTATCGGAAACAATCCGATTATTTTTGTAATAATTATTTATCAGCCGTTTCCATGAATGGACGCCACTTTTCCTCTGGTGATTCGGGTGTTAACAGACTAACAATGATCAAACTCAGAATTGACGCGCCTGCGGCTGGCAGGATAATATAGTCGGTTGGGATAAAGGTTCCGGGTAAAACAATATTTAACAGTGTAATAAGCAGGGTTACCCCCATTCCAGAAGCTATAGATGCAACACCGCCTGCTACTGTTACGCGTTTCCATAAAAAGGCAGCCAGCAAGGCCGGAGTTATCCCTGCTCCTACCATGGCATACGCTGTAAACGCCATTTCCAGAATAGTTTCGAAAAAATTCGCCACAATAAATGCTAGAATCCCCAATACAACGATCAATATACGCTGGAACCGCACGATCCGCCTTTCAGAAACGTCAGGATTGATAAAGCGCTGGTAGATATCCCGCGTTACATTCGTTGATGGAACCATGAGGAACGTGTTAGCGGTTGATAAGATTATGGCTACCGCACCGCACAGCATTATGACCCCGGCAACAGTTGGTAAATCAAATCTGGCTAAATATAAAAGGATAGTTTCGGTTTGACCATTATCCACCAGTCCATTTTCTCCCACGAAGGGAGTCAATGTTCGGTATTTTGATGCTCCTATGATGGCCAGAACTGCCAGTAATGTCTCAACTACTACCACACCAATGATCATCCCAAAAACAGCCTTGCGGGCAGCAGCTTCATTTTTTGCTGAGAATATTTTTTGATAGATACTGCTCTCACCAAGTAACAGTAAAAAAGTGGGAAAGAAAATCCCCAGAACCCAAAGAAAGTTATTGTCACCGAAAATAGCCGTATGCTCCGCCGGTAGTGTGCTGAATTGAGCTGAACCACCCACTGCATTGAATGCCAGTGGCACCGCTATGATCACACCGATTGTCATGACTATACCGTTGAACAGGTCAATACTCATGATGGATACCATCCCTGCCAGCATCGTGAAGAGAATCACAAAGGCGCAAGTACAGGCTGCTCCGATTACAGGATCCATACCTGTAAGTAATTGTAAAAGTCTTCCTCCTCCCCGGAATTGATATCCGGCAATGGTAAGGTAAGCAATTATAACGGCTGTTGTCCCGAGCAGACGAGCGGCAGCATTATAACGTTTTTCCAGGATGTCATTAATTGTATACTGGGCTATACGGCGAACCCGATGAGCAATAAAATAAACTATGATAATTCCCACCCAGGCTCCAGCACTGAACCAGAGCATGGAAAATCCTTCACGGAACGCTAGTCCGGCACCTCCAAATAGACTGCCTGAGCCGATCCAGGTACAAACAAGAGTTGCTACCAGGAATACCGTTGACGTACTACGTCCAGCTACCATAAAATCATCTTGAGTTTTTATTGATCGGCTTTTGTAAATACCGATCACGAAGAGGATGAGCAGATACAGGCCAATAGCATATACATATATCATGAAAACCTCATTAGCTGAATTATGAAGTATTTCCGGTCAATGGCAGAAGGCAGTTTGCGATTTGCAATTTTGGATGTTTGAATTGTAGTTTGAACTGTAACATTGATACGATAAGAGACAAAAGTTACCTTTTATCACATCATATTCAAAGGCAACCATGAATAAAATATGAAATTTCTAATTATCTTAGGAATTCTCATTACCCACGGTTATTCTTTCCTTCCTTTTCCACGGGCAGGTATGGATGAAACAGACCAAATAATGAATCGACTTGCAAAATCCAAGAGTCCTTACCTCCTTCAACATGCGGATAACCCCGTAGATTGGTATCCATGGGGAACAGAAGCGTTTGACCAGGCACGGAAAATGAAGCGGCCAATTTTTCTATCCATTGGATATTCCACATGTCACTGGTGTCATGTAATGGAGCATGAGTCATTCGAGGACGAGGAAGTAGCTCGGTTACTCAATGACTATTTTATTTGCATTAAAGTAGATCGTGAGGAAATGCCAGAGGTAGACCATGTTTATATGTCTGTATGTCAGGCGATGACGGGCTCTGGCGGATGGCCCCTCACAATCATTATGACGCCTGACAAAGAACCGTTCTTTGCCGGAACATATTTCCCAAAAATTACCCGCGGTCAAAGAATTGGATTGTTAGAACTGCTACCTGCGATTAATCAGGTTTGGAATACAGATCGTTCAAAAATAGATAATACCATTCGGGCTATCAACGAATTCATGCGAAAAAACTCTGCAAAGAATAATAAGTCAAACTTATCAGCAGCAGCAGTTGAGGCAGCAGTAAATCAATTTATTGACCGTTACGATACTTTAGAGGGAGGATTTGGAAGGGCTCCGAAATTTCCTTCACCTCATAACCTTATTTTTTTACTAAGGTATTATGAATCTTCCCATGATCCAAGCGTTCTTGAAATGGTTACACATACACTCAGTGCAATGAACAGGGGTGGTATATATGATCATATTGGTTTCGGCTTTCACCGTTATTCCACCGACCAGAAATGGATCGTTCCTCATTTTGAAAAAATGCTTTATGATCAAGCACTATTAGCACTGGTTTACCTTGAGACCTATAAGGTCACAGGCAATATGGATTACGCAATCACAGCCGAGGAGATCTTCAAATATATTGAGAGAGATATGACCGATCCATTGGGTGGATATTATTCCGCTGAAGATGCCGATAGTGAAGGAGAAGAAGGTAAATTTTATACTTGGACATCCAATGAATTACAGGATGTATTAACTCCTGACGAAATGACAATATTAAAAAAATACTACAATATTTCTACTGAAGGGAATTTTCCAGATGAAGCAACGGGGCAAAAAACTGGAGGAAATATTCTTTTTTATCCGGAAGAAAATGATCTTAAGGGTTCCGCAGACCTCACCAAAATCACCCAAAAATTGTTCAAGACCCGGGATTTACGAATCCATCCATTGAAAGACGATAAGATTCTTACCGACTGGAACGGTCTTATGATAGCGGCAAAAGCCCGGGGAGCCATTGTCTTAAAAAATGAAAAATTGCTTAAATCGGCCGAAAAAGCAGCAAATTTTCTACTAAAGCATTTACGAGCCAAAGACGGGCGTTTGTGGAAACGTTATAGGGACGGTGAGTCTGGAATGGATGGTCATCTGGATGATTATGCATTTTTTATATGGGGATTAATTGAACTCTATCAAGCTGGATTTGACATTAAATATTTATCAGCTGCGGTCGAACTTACGGAGATTGCATTGATCGATTTCTGGGATGACAGTTTTGGTGGATTTTTTCTCGGCAGTGACGATGCTGAGAAACTTTTTATTCGACCGCGAACAGGTTATGATGGAGCTATTCCTTCCGGTAATTCCGTAATGGCTATGAACCTGCTGCGGCTCGGACGCATTACCGGCAACATTAATTGGATTGATCAGGCATATGATACATGGGACTCATTTGCCGATGAAATAACTAAAACTCCTTCCGGATATGCAGCAATGCTCAATGCATTTCATTTTGAATCCAAGGGACCTAAAGAAATAGTGATCGTCGGACATCTAAATTCATCTGCAGACAGAAAAATTCTTGACATTGTCCGCAGTGAAAGCCATTATAATTCAGTAATAATATTCAAAGATCTGGACGCATTAAACGATTCCCTTAGCAAAGTGGCGAAATGGACAAAAGAACACCGCGAAATAAACGGGAAACCAACTGTTTTTATTTGTGAGAATTTTACCTGTAAACTTCCCACGT
>JAZGBQ010000189.1:0-2914 GCA_036476435.1 Fidelibacterota bacterium | reverse complement strand
GCTTTTTGGGGATCACCAGAATATGCACAGGAGCCTGCGGATTGACATCACGAAATGCCAGGCATTGCTCGTCTTCATATACAATATCGGCAGGTATTTCCCGTTGAATGATTTTGCTAAAAAGTGTGTCAGACATTAATTATCACGCTAAATTTCAATCGTAAGCGGCGATTATAGGCATCTTGATGCAAGGAATAAACATTATCGTAAAAATCGGGTTCCGATAGCCCTGTTATGAGGATATTATGCTGCGAAACAGACTATATTTACAACGGAGCAAGGTTAGTGAATGATGAGCCGACGTAAAACTACATTTATACTACTATTTTTATCATGTATTTGTTTATTCATTACAAGCTGTAATGAAGGTCTGTATCCGATTGATGTAGCCGAAGGGTTTTGGAGAGCAGTGAAAAACAAGGATACTAAAGCGATACAGAAATATTCAACAAACAATAGTTTAAAGGAAGATGAGCTTGGTGAAAATATCTTACCGCTAGATGAGATTACATTAGGCAAGACAGTCATCGATGGTGATAGCGCATGGGTTGACACGACAGTGACAATTTCTGGCGATAGACCATTTACTATTCCACTCCGGACAGAGTTGATAAGAGAAAACAAACGATGGAAGGTAGATTATGATGCAACAATAAAACTGGTCTCCCATGGTAGCGCAGTATCCAATGTTATCAACAGTATAAGAAATATGAGTAAGGACCTGGCAGAAGAACTTAATGAATCAATGGAAGAGATACAAAAGACTATCCCGGAAGTGACAGAAGAGGTTGAAAAAATAGAAGAATCATTGCTTGAACATATCCCGGAGTTGAAAAAACAAATAGAAGAATTTGTAAGAGACCTTAAAGATGCGATAGAAGAATTAGGCAAAGAGCCAGGAGAGACAACGGCGACAGAGACTTAATCTTAAATAGCTTTTTATATATACCTATTTACTTTGTTCGGAGGGTCAATTACCCTCTAATTATCATGAATTAACGTCGGGTGGGGGTTCGATATCATGAAAATTATTACTTCTGTTTTATTACTTATCATGTTCATTCTTACATCAAATGCCTGGGCGGTAGAGCTGGTCGACGAACAACAAGCTACTTTCTATTATCAGGTTCCTTTTGGCGGAGTAAAAAAGGTAGATAACGCTCACAAATTTGGATTCCGTGTTGATAGAGTCACCATTGATAGATCAACAGGACAATACAGTAACTCACAAGGTTTTAACGATCTTATGAAAAGACCCGCCTCACTGGATTTTCAGATGGGCCATAATGGTGTCACTGCTTTCAAGATACATGGCTATGATCACTTGCCACAACTCATTAGTAGGGCTGATGAAGAAGCGAGTGAGGACGGTGAAGTAGTCGAGCCAGAAGCAAGCGAGCCAAAGGAAGGTGATGAGGAAAAATATTTAAAGCTGCCTGAATTGAATCAAACATCATTTGGTCTATTGCTTGGCGTAGGTATTGGTATTATCGCAATAACCCTATAGCGGGTTTTGGCGGGTAGAACAGATCTATATTCCCATATTATCCTAGATCCCCATATTACTAAGGGTCACCATAATGTCATTGATGATGGCGGTTGCACGGGGATGCTCTGTTTCAAAGTGTTTTACGGATTCCTTGAGACTCGCTAATAGCTCTGACCGTTCCTTGTCCTGAGCTTCAATCTCCAGACCAGATTCAATTTCCTGAAGAAGTACCTCAAGTTTTTCTTTTGAAATATCTTCCTTTGCATGCAGGGTATTTATCTCATCACGCAGTTTTTCAATATCATCTCGTAATTTATTTTCAGACATTGTCATCATCTTTATTATGGTTCATTAGTCACATTATAGCTATGAAGCTGATATTGGGAATCGATTTTTGATATGATTAAGTGGTGGGCCCGGGAGGACTCGAACCTCCGACCAATGGATTATGAGTCACATGCTATACCAAAAACAAGCCTCTCAGAGCATCACATAATCACCTGCTACATACCTCTATAAGCCCTATAATTACTGGATATCTTCAAATTACCTGCGATATTTACTAACAATAGGTAACAAAAGCTATCATTGCCATTTGTTACCTATGTGTTACCTATAGGGGAAATGGCCATGAGCACATATCGCAAACCACTCACCATAAAGTCTATTGAAGCAATCAAACCACCTAAAGTTACAGGTCAACAAGACGAGTATTACGACACTAATCAAACTGGTCTTTCTCTGAGGATAGGGACAAGTGGTAAAAAGGTTTTTTATCAACGCTATCGAGTTGGAAGAAAACAAGGACGTATTAAGATAGGCACTTATCCCACTGAGAAAAGCCTGAAAGAAGCCAGAGAGGATGGTAGTGAATATCTTAAGCAAGCATCCAAAGGTGAAGATCCTGCACTTGAGATAAGACGCAGACGCTCTGAGAATCTTTTATTCAAAGATCTGGCAGAAATGTATATTGAGGAATATGCGAAGCCAAATAAACGCACATGGAAAGAAGATGAACGAAAACTTGATACAAAATTCTCTGTATGGAATAACAGAGATGCTTACACCATTACCCGCGATGATGTGCTGGATCGAATTGAATACATAAAACAGAATCATAGCCCGATAACGGCTAACAGGAATGCAGCCTTAATCAAAAAATTGTTTAAGTGGGCAAGACAAAAGCGACTTATACCAGATAATCCAGCTACCGATATCCCCAAGGAAAAGGAACGCTCCAGAGACCGAATACTGACTGATAATGAAATATCTGACTTTTGGGGGGCGTGTGAATCAAAGGGTTATCCATTTGGCCACTGTTTTAAATTAATGCTTTTAACTGGCAGACGAGAGGGATCAGTTGCCAGGATTGCGTGGCCAGATATCAACTTCAAGTCCAAGGAATGGCATATACAGTCAGAAATA
>JAZGBQ010000188.1:0-3967 GCA_036476435.1 Fidelibacterota bacterium | reverse complement strand
TCGTATTGATCAAAATTATCTCGGAAACCACAGCCTTCCATAGTACATCCTGGCGTATTGGCCTTTGGAAAAAACCAAATAAGCACTTTTTTACCGATGTAATCAGTCAAAGTAACTTCATTACCGTCCGCATCGGGCAGCGAAAAATTCGGAGCTTTTGTTCCTATAGCCAACATATTTATTTCCTCCTGATTAATGACAGGTCTATTCGTGACCATTTAAGTTTGTCACCCCCTGTTTGCAGCATATTATCCAGCGCCTTGATCGCCGATTTCTGAGCTTCCCATGTAAGGTATCCCAATGCTTCTTTAAGAGTTACCCATTTGTAGGCTTCATGTTCATGCGACAGAGTGACTTCGAGGGAATCAACCTCAGCACCAAAATTGGGGACCAGATTAATCCTTTCACCGAAGACTTCATAAAAACTGCTAACATACTCAACAACATTCATCATCAGAGGAACCAGCCCAGTTTCTTCCTCCACTTCACGGATGGCAGTTTGCCAGGCGGTCTCACCTTTGTCGATTTTCCCGGCGACTCCCTGCCAGAGTCCGCCATACATAGACTTTGAACTGCGCTTAAGTAAAAGATATCGTATCCCAGATCCAGTCATTTTATAGACGTAAGTTTCAGCAATCCGGATCGCAGGTTGTATCATTGCTGATCTCCACTCCACCTGATAGACATTTTTTTTGACCATTCCAGAAATGTACCTGCTTGGATCTGATCTCGAACATTTTTCATTAACTCCATATAAAAAGTCAGGTTATGAATTGTTGCCAGACGGTGACCTAAAATCTCATTTATGTTAAACAGGTGACGCAGATAAGCCCTGGTAAAGTCCCTGCAGAGAATACATGGGCAATTTTCATCGAGTGACTCGAAATCCTCCTTATAGGCGGCGTTTCTGATGTTTACCTTTCCATTCCAGGTGAAAAGTTGCCCGTTCCGGGCGTTACGCGTTGGGATCACACAATCAAACATATCCATCCCCAGTTTCACGCAATTCAGTAAATCTACAGGTTGTCCCACACCCATGAGATAACGTGGTTGCTTCACCGGCAGATTCGCGTTCATTAGTTCAATAACACTGAGCATATCATTTTTATTCTCTCCAACTGCGAGACCACCAACTGCAACACCGCAAGTTGCTCGGGGAACAACATTCTCACAGCTTTCTAACCGAAGATCATCCTGAATTCCCCCCTGAACAATTGGAAACAGGATCTGCTCAGAATCATAAAGTGGTTCAGTTTCATCAAGATAACCAATGCAGCGCTCCAGCCATAACGCTGAACGGCGAACAGCGCTTTTTATCTGAACGGCAGGTGCATCTCCAGGGGGACACTCGTCAAGAGCCATGATAATATCCGATCCAAGATTACGTTGAATTTCCATGGATAATTCCGGTGTCATTAAATGCGTACTGCCATCAAGATGCGATTGAAAGGTCACGCCTTCATCAGTGATTGAATTCCTTTTCGCCAGACTAAATACTTGATATCCACCGCTATCTGTGAGGATCGGACCATCCCAGTTAATAAAATGATGTAAGCCACCACCTCTTTTGATAAGATCTGAGCCTGGCCTGATATGCAAATGATACGTATTCCCAAGTATTATCTGAATGCCAATTTTCTGTAATTCATCCGGCGTCAGGGTTTTTACGGCACCATAGGTCCCAATCGGCATAAATACCGGTGTTTCGATTATTCCCCGACTCGTTTTTAACAATCCTACCCGGGCTGAAGTCAGTGAATCTTGCCGAATAATGTCATACTGCATAATCGATTTACTCAATTAAAAAGGATCGCAAATGCTTCTTCCACTGTTTGTATCTCTTTAATTTTTAAACCTTTAGGTAATTTTTCTAAACCTTTATCACGGATATGAGGGATTAATGCAGTTTTGAATCCGAGGGCTTGGGCTTCTGTCAATCTTTTAACAATATTTGAAACCGATCGCACCTCACCTGCAAGCCCAACTTCACCAACCAGGACAATTTTCGGATTAATCGGTTTATTCTTTTCGCTGGACGCAATCGAACTGATCACAGCCAGGTCGGCAGCGGGATCATCGATCTTCATGCCCCCCACCAGGTTGACAAACGTGTCATTCATGCCCATCGGCATCTTCAAACGTTTTTCAAGAACAGCCAGCAGCATAGACAGGCGGCGGACATCATACCCGGTCACATTTCTTTGTGGAGTTCCAAAACTTGCTTTTGACACCAATGCCTGCACTTCAATGAGAATCGGTCGCGTACCCTCAACTGATGGATATATTGAGGATCCCGAGGCATCAATACTTCTTTCTGACAAAAACAATTCCGATGGGTTACTGACCTCAGCCATACCAGTTGAACGCATCTGAAAAATGCCAACTTCATTGGTCGTTCCGAATCGGTTTTTCACCGAACGCAAGATGCGATGATCATAACGTTCGTCGCCTTCCAGATATAGTACGGTATCAACCATATGTTCAAGCATTTTGGGCCCCGCAATTACCCCTTCTTTGGTTACGTGTCCGATTAGGATAATGGATATATTATCTCGCTTACATACTTGTAAGAATTGCTGTCCGCTTTCTCTGATCTGGCTTATTGAGCCGGGTAGAGAATCAAGCGCATCACTATATACGGTCTGTATAGAATCAATTACAAGAAATGCGGGTTTTTCCTTGTGAATCTGTTCGATGATGTTCTCAACCGAGTTCTCACTGGATAAATTCAGGCTGTCAGAATTGATTTTAAGTCGCTTGGCCCGCATAGCGATCTGGTTATGACTCTCTTCACCGGAAACGTAAAGTGTTGTGTTGTCATCAATACCGCCGATCATTTGTAGGGCCAGGGTTGATTTCCCTATTCCTGGGTTTCCTCCCAGTAAAAGTAAGGTGCCACGAAGCAATCCGCCACCCAACACCCGGTCAGCTTCATTCATTCCAGTTGAGATTCGAACTTCAGTTCCCGACCCCATCACCGTTTTAAGTGATTTTGTATCTTGGACAGGTTGTTGTGATCGACTGGATTTCTTTTTTCTAGAGGTCTGAAATTCGCCAAGGGTTCCCCATTCCCGGCAGTTTGGGCACTGTCCAAACCATTTTGGAAAATCTGTTCCGCAGGATGAGCATAGGTAAACGGTCCTTTTTGTCGCAAGCGTCATTAATAAATATTAATTCGGGTATTATTGATGATCGAATTATGAGGAAATTACAAGCGGTTGATCAGATGACCAATTACCAATCGTATCCTAACGAGAAATAATACTGTGGGCGTGAATATAGCCAACCGGGATTAATGTCCCAGGCTGAATCGATTCTTAAGAGAAAGTACCCAAGGTTGATCTTTACACCTAATCCCAGACTACCTATCCAGGGACTGAACTCATCCGAGATATTATTGCCGTATTTATTGACTAAAAGATCCTTATTAGAGAACTCATCCAGGTTATCCCAAGCTGCTCCAACATCCAGGAAAGCATGTCCGCGGATGTTGCCAAATATCATTCGCATGGGGAATCCGAAAGAAAGATAGTTAATAAAAGGAAATCTAAATTCAAAATTTGCCATGAATACATTAGTACCTACACGTTCTGCATAGCGTGCGCCCCGAATCGGAATAGCATATTCAGTAAAATAGACATCTTTTAAAATTGACTTGTTGGTGGTATCTAACAGTACATCTCGGAACTGACCCGAATCCTTTTGTCCATCGGTCTCACCTCGGCCAAACAGCCAGGCATATACACCACCAAGAAAGAATTTCTGAGCATCATGACCAACACTTTTTCCAACCATAACCCGAGCTGCAACGGAATAGAATCGGTTGAATCGGTAATATTTCCTTAAATCCAGTTTAAGTGTATGAAATTGAATTCCTTCCTTACCTACCCCCGGGCTTACTGTATACGATACATTGTGACGATAACCGTCTGTGGGACCGGTAAAATCCCATGTTGCATTATCATAT
>JAZGBQ010000187.1:0-15864 GCA_036476435.1 Fidelibacterota bacterium | reverse complement strand
GATCCCTGAGGGTATCAAGACCGAGGAGTTAGATAATAGGGTGACCAAAGAGTATGTTGATTTACATCTTGACGTTGGGATTCATGCAATGTCCAGAATCGAGGCAGAAGGAGAGCAGATCAAACATTTTACTTATTGATCATTGGGATCGAGCATCAATTCGACTGCCAGTGCATCCGCAAAAAGTAATCCCTGGTCACTCAGCCGAATTCGGTCATTTTCTTGAATAATCATCCCAGCCCAATCTGAGTTGAGCGATTCAACTTTTTGTGATAACCCTGTTCTAAATCGAATTGGGAGTTGATTTATGGAAAAGCCTGCGTTCATACGCATTCCAAATCCAATTATCTCATTTGCGAGAGAAAGACTTGTAAGGACTGAAGTATGTTGAACAGGCGATCTATTGTTTTTTATTGAGCTGATATATTTATCAAGATTGGAGAAATTGGACCAGCGTTTTTCATCATCAAAACTATGGGCGGATGGACCGAAGCCAAAATAGGGATCGATCTTCCAGTAATGAATATTGTGTTTACATTCAAACCCTCGTAGCGCATAATTGGATATTTCGTATTGTCGATACCCGCGATTATTCAAAAATTCATTGGTCCTTAGAATCATTTTAGTTGACACTGATTCTGACGGTATTCGCACCCTTCCGGTCTGTACTTCATTAAACAATGGTGTACCCTTTTCAACAGTGAGTGAATAGGCAGAGACATGTTCTGGTCCGAGCGCAACTACCTTTTCGAGATCCTTTTTCCAATCGTCAATCGATTGCCCAGGAATATTATAGATCACATCACAGCTAATATTCTCAAAACCTGAATTTCGTGCGGCTTCAAAGGTCCTTAATATATCCTCAGTTAAGTGAATCCTGGTTAGAAACTGCAGCATGTCTTTATTAAAGCTTTGGGCGCCTATAGATAATCGATTGATACCGGCTTCCCGAAATTCAATCAATTTACTCTTAGGTGCTTCACCGGGATTGGCCTCCAGAGTGATTTCAGGTAAACCATCAATGTGAAATTTCTTTCGGGCTACAGCGAGGATTCGTCGTAAATCATTAGGACTGAGTAAGCTGGGAGTTCCCCCACCAAAGAATATTGTATCGATGGTCCACTCCGATGTATTTATGTCCGTATGAATAAACTCCTGGATCAGGGCAGCAACAAATCCTGGAATCTGTTCATCGTGGTCAGCAATAGAATAGAAATCACAGTAGCTGCACTTTGCCCTGCAGAATGGTATATGAATATATAGGCCAGCTCGTTTCATGAGATAAATTAAGCAAGGTTTGTGTACTACACTGGATTTATGATAATTTCATTGCTAATAGAACGAGAATGCGTAAAAAATTTAGATTTTCCGTCATTAGAACAATAAAATTCTGAAAAAAGGAACCAAAATCTCATGAAATTAATTTCAAGCCTTATCATCATTTTCATATTTACCTGTTCTTTCCCATTTGGGCAGGTTGGAAAGCTCAGAGTCGGATTTGATATTGATGACACTGTCCTTCATTCAGAAAGTGGATTTGTAGTCGCTCCTCGGAATGCAGAGGGTAAAGTTGATTATAGTTGGATTAATACACATGACAAAGATTATTCAGTATTCATTGAACCCGTTGTCACCCTGATCGATTTTTTCAGGGCTCATGGTCACGAAATATATTTCATAACTGCTCGTCCTGGAATAAATGGCGAACATGTGGCTGAATATCTCTCTGAACATCTGGGTTTTGCAGTTAGAAAAGGAGAGAATTTGATTTTTTCACCGAAAGAGACTGTCGGCGATTTCAGGTATACAACAAAGCATAAAATTATGCTAAAACTTGATCTTGATATTTATTATGGAGATTCCGATACAGATATGATAGCAGCAATCAAAGCTGATGTCCACGGTGTTCGAATCATTCGCTCGGATTTATCTATCGCGGAGTATGGTAGCAATTATTTTGGCAATACACTCAAGCCGGGAAATCCTGAATCTCCGTTTTCCAGAGAAGATATCAATCTATTTTATCAAACAGGCGTCGGGATCTTTGGCGAATCCATTTACCCGATAACATGGTCAGTCGCCGAACCAGGTTCATAAGGATAAAACATGAAGTTGGATATCCGGCGGGTTCAAACAGGTAAGGAGATGGACCAGGCGTTCACTATTCGACGGAAAGTGTTTATTATCGGTCAAAATGTACCTGAGGATATCGAAATGGATCAATTTGATGAATCGGCCCAGCATGTACTGGCATTTGTAGATGGAAAGTCTGTCGGTACAGCGCGCTGGAGATTTACGGAAGAAGGTGCCATTAAACTTGAGCGCTTTGCCGTTCTGGACGCATATCGATCGATAGGAATCGGTTCAGCCCTTGTACGCTTTATCCTCAGGGAGATTGATAATGATTCACCGGTGTACTTGAATGCTCAGGAATCTGTGATCTCATTTTATGAACAATTTGGATTTAAATCGGTTGGTAGGATATTTTTTGAAGCAAATATACCCCATCAGAAAATGATACTTGAAGATTGCTTAAAGGACCAGCCAACTATTTAATACCTGTAAAGAATCCTGTATATTCAGACTTCATTATCGATGCAATCGTGTAAGAACATTTCATAACATGTCTCAGCCTGTTTATAAACGTGTGTTCAGAATGATCTTCAGGTACTGGCCATACTTGACGGGATCTACGATTGCCGCTTTTTTATACGTTGCTTTCAACAGTTTATCAATCTGGTTTATAGCCTCCCTGCTAAACAATATTCTTGCAGACTTTGACACCCTGTTGCTAGATCACCGCACCCTGCAATCGGCTTCCGATCTTAGCTTAAATGAGCAGCTCAAATATTGGACCAATCAACTTATTCTCCGAGACACAGCAGTGGAAACGCTGCAAGCTTTATGTATAACCATTTTGATTATTTTTCTTCTTAAAAATGTCTTCCTGTATATTAAAAATGTTTTGATTGTTCAAGTACAGTTCCGTTTTATTACTGAACTGAGGGATCGACTTTATGCTCATATTCACTCATTAACACTGGCCTTTTTTAATAAACGGAAATCCGGTGAATTGACGTCAATACTCGTTACTGATGTTGAGAATATGCGCAGGGCGTTTTCGGTTGGATTTCAAAGAGCATTCGTTGAACCGATCAACATTTTATCATTTATTGTCCTGCTGTTTATTATCAATGTCAAATTGGCACTGATAGCGACAATCATTATACCCTTCTCCGCTATTGCTATTATCACGATAGGTCGGAGCATTCGAAGAAAATCACGCCGTACTGCAGTAAAAATTGCTGGAATAACGAATATTATTACTGAGACCTTAGGAGCAATGCGTGTAGTGAAAGCATTTTTCATGAAACAGTACGAAATATCCCGTTTTCAAGAGCAGACCGAGAAATATTTTCAGTTGATAACCAAACGGGCTCGTTTACGGCTGATCGCCTCTCCGTCAACAGAATCAATCGCAGTCGTCATCGCTGTAATATTACTGTGGATAGGCGGGAAAGATGTTTTGATCGGACATGAATTGACGGCAGAAGATTTTATTCGATTCATTCTACTTCTGTTCAGTGCTCTTGCGCCTATCAGGTTATTGAGCAATGTAAGCATGGAACTCCAAAT
Organism: Fidelibacterota bacterium; assembly: GCA_036476435.1. GTDB lineage: Bacteria > Fidelibacterota > Marinisomatia > Marinisomatales > JAHJCW01 > JAZGBQ01. The sequence continues at coordinate 12,228 of JAZGBQ010000187.1, read as the reverse complement.
GGGAATGGCGTCAGCTGAAAGGGTCTTCCGTACGCTCGACACCGAACCTGAAATTATTGATATACCGGGTGCACGGACTATAAATGACTTTAAAGATAAAATCGAGTTCAAGAACGTACAATTTCAATATCCGGAAGTGGCGGACCAGGTTTTGCAGGATATTTCTTTTTCGATTAACAAGGGACAGATCATTGCTCTGGTCGGTGAAAGTGGTGCAGGAAAATCAACTGTTGCAGACCTGATCCCAAGATTTTATGATGTAACTGGCGGTAGCATTGAAATTGATGGTATAAGTATCAAAGAGTTAACTGTTAGATCGTTGCGGCAGCTTATGGGCATTGTAACACAGGAAACAATCCTTTTTGACGATACAATTCACGCTAATATTGCCTATGGATTGAATGATATTGCGGATGAACGAATTCTAGCTGCTGCAAAAACCGCCAATGCAATTGATTTCATACATGAACAACCACAAAGTCTAAATACAATAATTGGGGAACGCGGTGTTAAGCTTTCCGGCGGGCAGAAACAGAGAATCGCAATCGCGCGGGCTATCTTAAAAAATCCACCTATCCTTATCCTTGATGAAGCAACTTCATCTCTGGATACAAAATCTGAAAAGCTGGTTCAGGAAGCCCTTGAAAATCTTATGGCCGACCGGACCGTCCTGGTAATTGCCCATCGCCTTTCCACAATTCAGCGCGCAGACCAGATCCTGGTTCTTGATAAAGGTAAAATTGTTGAAAGCGGTACACACAAAGAATTGATGAAAAAAGGTAGCTTATACGAAGCTTACTATGATATCCAACTAAGACAAACACAGATTTAATTATTAATTATAAACTTATTGATTGGTCATCTTATACAATACTACTTAAAGTCTTTGCATATTGTGAAAATTAATTATGTCTGATCAGGGAAAAATTATATTCTTGTTTCTACACGGTGTACACCAATTATTTCATACTGCCCTTACAGCCATGGAGTTATCCCGTTTACAAGATGACTATAAAATATTATTATTATCTTGTACAGATAACCACACGAAGATATTAAAATATATTCAGCAACTTTATCCTGAAAATAAGTGTGAAATAGTCAAGACTGAACTTCCTTTCAGGTTCAAACATTTTAATTACAAAAAGAAGACGTATCCCTCACCACTTGATACGATACCTAAATCTATCAAGTTATTAAAAGAAGCTGATTTTATTATAGCGACTTCCCATTCAATACCAGAATTGTTCAGAAAGTTTCGAATTACAAAACCAAAAATAATCTACCAGTTTCATGGTTGTGGAGATAGAAAGTATGGATTTGATCCGGCGTTTCAGAAATTCGATCTTATGTTATTGCCAGGGGAATATCATTTAAAACGTTTACTTAGTGAAAATATAATTAAAAAGGAAAAAACGGAGATCGTTGGCTGGCCAAAACTTGATTATCATGTAAATATACAGAACTTACGAGAGGAATTATTTCCAAATCATAACCCAATTGTTTTATACTCGCCTCATTGGAAAAAAGAATTGTCTTCTTTTAAAAAATGGGGGGAAGATGTAGTGAAATATTTTTTAAACCAGCAGGATTTAAATCTAATATTTGCTCCTCATATTCAAATAAAACATTGGAAAAATATATATCGTTATAATATTGATTTTGGTGCCTATAATTGTGATAACATACATATTGATTTTGACAGCTTGAAAAGTGTGGATTCATCATATTTACAAATTGCCGATTTATATTTAGGCGATGTGAGCAGCATAGTGTACGAATGGATTGCAATCAAGCCAAGGCCATGTGTTTTTTTAAATGCTCATTCGGTTCGATGGCGTAATGATATGGACTATCGTTTTTGGGATTTTGGTCCTGTTGTAGAGAATTTTCCTGATTTGGCGGAAAAGCTATATGCGTCTATTAAGGATAAGACTTTCATGAATGTTCAAAAGGATCGGATTAAAGAGTATATGGATATTACAGATATTCCTTCTTCATACCGAGCAGCGTTAGCAATTAGAAATTTAATTAATAAGAGTAATTAAACAATAAAGAGTGGCTTTGTTCAATAGACATTATCTATTTTTTGTGACCAAACCTTATTCCATCCCGATTCTTGAGCCTCTTCAGGAAGTAATTGAGCAAGATGGAACTTCTCAAGTAGCATGGTTCGGTGCTGGTTCGGCAAAGCATACGATTCTACCAGGTAAGCAATTCAGGTCTACCGTCGAGGTGAATGAGTATCAACCGCATGCTGTTATCGTTCCGGGAAATGTAGTACCTCATTTCTGGCCGGGACTAAAAGTGCAGATCTTCCATGGCCTTGGTGAAGAGAAGCGAGGCCATTACAGAATCAATGAACTGTTTGATATATATTGTACGCCAGGTCCGGTCATGACGGAAAAGTTTGAAAAGCTAGCATTAAAACACGGATCTTTTCTCGTTAAAGAAACTGGTTGGCCAAAATTGGATAACTTTGAGCTGAAAGTGGATCGGGATCTTAGAAAAACCGAATTGGGTATTAATCCCGAACAACCAGTAATACTATACGCTCCAACTTTCAGTCCCAGATATACTTCTGCCAGAGATCTTTTTAAAGAAATTCAGATGATGGTTGATCGACCATATCATTGGTTGATTAAGTTCCACACATTAATGGATCAGGATTTGTCAGGTGATTACCTGTCACTGAATAAGGATTATGTCACGATTATTGATAACCAAAATATTATCCCTTATATGGAAATTTCCGATATCCTTCTTACGGATACATCATCGGTAGCGTATGAATTTCTCATACTGAATCGCCCAATCATTACCTATCGAGCGGGTGCACGACTTGGAAAAGGAGTGAATATTTTAAAACCTTATGAATTGTTTGGAGCGATCGTTAGATCCTTAGAAGATCCAGATGAATTTGCCGAAAATCGAAAATTTTACCTGGAAGAGCTGCACCCATATAAAGATGGTCACTCCTCTCACCGGGTACTTAAAGCAATCAACGAAGTGATCGATTCTGGAGAAATTAAACGGCTAACCAAACGTATACCAGCTTTTGGTATTCGACGAAAATTGAAAAGACTTGTCCAATGAAAACAGTCTTATTTGAACATCAGCATCTTTATTACTTGCCTCAATTTTTACCAATTATTACAGCCATGAAAAACAGCGGACAATACCAGGTGGAGGCTTCGCTAACATCAGGAGTAAATCGGCTGGAATCCACAGTTTTTCGCCAGGTAATGAACGAATTGAATGTCCCGACCATCTCTCAAACGAATGAGTCTGCCCGAGGACTGGAACTAAGAGACCGGGAGTATGATATTATTTTTGTTGGCAACATAGGGAACATAAAAAAAGTTGCCGGCAGAAATTCATTTGTAGTAATGGTTTACCATGGTATCGGTCTGAAACAATCGTATTATCGAGATCATTCTCCACGAGTTGACCTTCGAATCATTGAATCGAAACAACGATTTGACGAACTTCATATGCAGGGGCACACCAATATGTCTCTTTGCGGATTTGCGAAGATGGACCTGCTTAACGTGGAAGATGTATATTTGGATTCACAGTGGCTTTCTGATCTAAATCTGGAGAAGCAGGGAAAAACAGTAATATTGTATGCACCAACTTTTTATCCATCATCAATTGAAAAACTACTGCCTCATTTAAGCTTACTCACTGAAGAGTACATCTGTATATTGAAACTGCATCATTTCAGCTGGCATTTACCAAAATACCGTCATCATTACATACAGGCGAAGGTCTTGTCAGAGCGTAACGATAATATATATCTGGCACCGCCCGATCAGTACAATATCATCCCATATTATAAAATTGCTGATCTGTTAGTCACTGACATTTCTTCCACTTTATTTGAGTTTTTGGCATTAAATAGACCTATCATTCAATCACATTTTTCTACTAAGAGGTTGAAGCATATAATCATGCCGGGACTTTTGAGTAGGCGTCTGGATGCAAATCGATATAGGGAGATTGATTTTACATACTCGTTACAAAACCCCAGGGATTTATTGACCAAAATTAAAATGATCGATGACAGCAACGATCCGTTAAAATCAAAGCGAGAGCTGGCAGTAAAAAATTTTCTGTATAAAATTGATGGCCGTACTGCTGAACGAATTATAGTTGCGATCGAGCAACACTTCGATTCATGAACCCTCTGGAAATACAATTCTCCGAAGCGTAATTTAAATACCATAATGAAAGCCATCATCTTAGCTGCAGGTGTATCACGAAGAATGTACCCAGCCACTCTGGATACTCCCAAAAGTTTGCTTCCGGTCGATGACAAACCGCTTATTAATTATTCTATAGAGATTTTTAAGAGGCTTGGGATCAATGAAATAATAGTAGTAGTCGGATATTATCGTGAAATGTTTATGGAACATCTTAAATCGCAATTCCCGGATATGGTGTTTCATTTTGTCATCAATCATCATTTTTTTGAGACGAATACTGCATACTCTGTTTTTTTATGCAGGCATATGTTTGAAGTACCTGAAATAACACTTCTTTTGAATGGCGATGTCCTATTTCCACAGGAGGCTCTTCAACGTCTCCTCAAAGCTCCGCAATCAAATGTTCTTACAGTTGAAAAGAAATCATGCGGTAACGAAGAAGTGAAAGTTATCGAAGGAACGGAAAACCGCATTGTTGCGATTGGTAAGGAATTAATTCAGGAAAATGCGCTGGGTGAATTCATAGGGCTGGCAAAATTTTCAGCCGATTTCATGAAACAATTCTTCATTTCACTGGAACATTTGATAGAGGCAGGTGGAAAAGCAGACTATTTTGAAGCAGCCATGCATCCCATATTATCCGAACAAGTGGTCCATTATATCGATGTGACAGATCTTTCATGCATCGAGATCGATTTTGAGGAAGATCTGAGAAAAGCTGAAAAACTTGTTCAAGCCAGCTGGTATCAGAAAGCGGTTTGACTCGGTTGGCGGTAGGGCCGGGCTTTCGATTTAATTTTCAAAGAAACTGGGCGATTTCAAAGTAGAAATTCAAGGTTTTTATCCCCTCTTTTCCTCGTAATTAACTGAACGGTACCATTAAATTTATCTGTCGAAAATAAGCGAAAATTTAACAATATGGGGTAACTATGATTACCAAGAATGAAGCCCTGAACTATCACGCAATGGGGCGTCCGGGAAAAATTGAAGTTCAAGCAAGTAAGCCTTTCGTAACGCAGCGGGATCTGTCACTTGCTTATACTCCAGGTGTTGCAGAACCTTGCCGCGAAATTTATAAAGATCCGTCAACGGCAAATTTATATACGGCCAAGGCTAACCTTGTAGGTGTAATCTCTAACGGATCAGCTGTATTGGGACTGGGGGATATTGGAGCGCTCGCCGGCAAACCTGTGATGGAAGGGAAGGGTGTTTTATTTAAGAGATTTGCAGATATTGATGTATTTGATATTGAGCTGAATACAAAAAATGTCGATGAAATAATTATGGCTGTAAAATTAATGGAGCCAACGTTTGGAGGCATCAACCTGGAGGATATTAAAGCACCGGAATGTTTTGAAATAGAAGAGCGATTGATAAAAGAGATGAATATCCCGGTTTTTCATGATGATCAGCACGGAACGGCGATTATATCAGCCGCAGCTCTTATTAATGCAGCTGAACTTGTCGATAAGAAATTAGAAGAACTGAGAATCGTCATCAGTGGTGCGGGAGCTTCCGCTGTGGCCTGCGCAACGCATTACATAAGATTCGGTGTAAAGCGCAGGAATATTTTAATGGTCGATAGCAAGGGAGTTGTATACAAAGACCGTTCGCAGGGCATGAATAAGTACAAGCGTCGATTTGCTGCTGATACCAGCCTTCGGACACTGGCTGAAGCAATGAGAGGCGCGGATGTGTTTATTGGATTATCTCGCGGCGGACTTGTGACAGGAAACATGGTCAAATCAATGGCTAAAAATCCGATCGTATTCGCGATGGCCAATCCTGATCCCGAGATTACTTATCCGGAAGCAAAAGCCGCACGTTCAGATGTTATTATGGCAACCGGCCGTTCAGATTACCCTAACCAGGTGAATAACGTTCTGGGATTCCCATTCATTTTCAGAGGAGCCCTGGATGTTCATGCCATTATGATCAACGATGAAATGAAAATTGCTGCCTCCCGGGCACTTGCAAATTTGGCAAAAGAAGATGTCCCAGATGAGGTAGCCAGCGCCTATGGCGAGGCTTATCTTGAATTTGGGCCAGATTACATTATTCCAAAACCATTTGATCCACGTGTTTTGATCTGGGAAGCATCCGCAGTAGCTGAAGCGGCGATTAATTCGGGTGTGGCTGGAATAAATATAGAAATTGACAGGTATAGAGATGAACTTGAAGCTCGTTTAGGCGCTAGTCGAGAATTGATGCGCAATATTATTCATACCGCGCAGGAATCGCCCAAACGAATTGTTTTTCCGGAAGGTGAGTCCGAGCGGATAATCCGTGCCAGCTTTCAACTACATTCCGAAGGTATTGCAAAACCCATTTTGATAGGTCAAAAAGAGCGGGTAGCAAAGGTAGCCCGGAAACTACATATTGATCTTAAAGGTGTCGAGATCATTGATCCAATTGGATATGAAAAAATTGATGAATATAGGAAAGAGATATATCAATTACGCCAGCGTAAAGGCATTACACGGCGGAAAGCCAGTAACATCATAAAGCGTGAAAACTACTTCGGATCAATGATGGTCCATATGGGCGATGCCGATGGATTAGTATCGGGGATCGCACAGAATTATGCCGACACGTTGAGACCAGCACTCCAGATCATTCGGACCGAAGAAAATGTTGATCACGTAGCGGGGATGTATTTATTAGTATTCAAGAATAAATTGAAACTCCTGGCAGATGTAACGGTCAATATTGATCCGGATGCAAAAACCCTGGCTGAGATTGCAATCCTGACTTCCCATCAGGCGAAGAAAATTGGTGTTGAGCCAAAAATCGCCATGCTTAGTTTCAGTAACTTTGGAAGTGTCAAACATCCCCAGGCAGCCAAAGTACGTGAAGCCTTGAAAATTGTCCGTGAGTTGGATCCAAATTTGAATATTGATGGTGAGATGCACGCAGACGTAGCGGTTTCAACCCGCATGCTGGAAGATCATTTCCCATTCTCTGCACTTAAATCGGAAGCCAATGTACTGATTTTCCCAGATCTTATGTCAGGTAACAGCGCTTATAAACTGCTGACACAATTGGGGGGTGCTACAGCCATTGGACCGATCCTGATGGGATTTAGTAAGCCTGTGCACTTACTGCAGATGTTCTCGAGTACAGTAGAGGATATCGTAAATATGACGGCACTTACGGTCGTGGATGCCCAATCTCTGGTAAAATAAAACCACGGTGGCAGGACGCAAGCTAGAGGATTGATGTTACAATGATCAGCCCAAAACCGGTTGCTTTATTCTGGTTTAGTTATAGTTGCATTGTAGGTAATCTAGGCACCTTCTGAATCTTTTTACAAAGTGTAGCATTTAAAATCTTTAATTATCAAATTAGCGGTTACCTTGAACGAGATTTCAATGAGTAAAATGATACTTACAGTACTTTGTTTATTTGCAATGTCTTTCTCGGCGGAAATGATGACGCAAAAGCAGTTGCAGATTGCAAAGCGTGATACTGATCGCTACTATGTTTGGGTTTATTTTACCGATAAGGGATCGGTTAGTCAGGGTGTAAAAAAGAATGTTCAAGTACATTCAAAAGCGGAAAAAAGAAGGTTAATTAGAGGGACAATTAAGGATTCTCGCTGGCACGATACGAATCCGCTAAATGACTATGTGAAAGCTGTCGAAGCTGCCGGTGCCAAACTGCGCAAGCAAAGCCGCTGGCTTAATGCAATATCAATTGAGATCAGCAAAGATCAGCTGGGGGAGATATTGACACTCCCGTTTGTTACGCACGTTGAACCAGTGCGTAGATATATAAAAAAGTCGTTGAGTCCAGAACAATTGGATGGGCATAGTTCTGTTATGAAGTCTTTCCATAACTCGGAAATTCAGAGAGCAGACATTGATTATGGTTTTGCCGCTGAGCAGATCACACAAATACATGTTAATGAAGCTCATGATGCCGGATATTATGGAGAGGGTATTACCATCCTTATGCTCGATTCCGGTTTTAATCTGGTCCATGAATCATTTGATTCTCTCAACATTACCGCAACTTACGATTTCGTCCAGGATGATTCGGTTGTCGTCAATCAAATTGACAAGGGTGACAAGAGTGATCAGCATAACCATGGCACCAGCACATTTTCTGTTCTAGGCGGTTACATGCCTGGATATCTTGTTGGTCCTGCCTTCAAAGCGAATTTTTTACTGGCAAAAACTGAGATCGTCGGCCAAGAAATTGAGCTAGAGGAAGATAATTTTGTTGCCGGATTAGAATGGGGTGAGAGCCTGGGAGCAGATATTGCATCGTCGTCAATTGGATATAATGATTGGTACAGTTACGAGGACATGGATGGGAAAACTGCGGTTACTACGCGAGCGGTCAATATTGCAATAAGTTTAGGTGTATTAGTTGTTACGAGCATTGGTAATGAAGGCAATAACGATTGGTTTCACATGACAGCCCCGGCTGATGCTGAATTAGTGATATCGGTTGGTGCAGTAAATGCATCCGGTGTAATAACTTCGTTCAGTTCGCGCGGCCCCACTTTTGACAAACGAATAAAGCCCGAAGTTGTTGCCAGGGGTTATAAAACGGTAGCTGCGTCACCTCGGTTTGAGAATGGCTATATACAGAAAGACGGGACGTCCATATCAACACCACTGGTGGCCGGCGCCGCCGCACTGGTACTGCAGGCTAATCCTGATTGGGATCCCATGATGGTTCGAGAAGCTCTAATGAAAACAGCTGACCGGGCTAACAATCCTGATAATGAATATGGATATGGGATAATAAATACCTGGGAAGCCATTCACTATAGCGGGGATCCACCATCCATTCCTGATGAAATTGAATTGTACCCGGCTTTTCCAAATCCCTTTAATGCAACCACTACGATCCGATATGACCTTGAATCGGACGAGTTTATATCACTGACTATTATTGACATCCTCGGAAGAAAAGTGAGAGCGCTGGTACATTCGTTTCAACCTGCAGGGACATACTGGATTAATTGGAATGGATTGAATAATCAGGATCAGATTGTTGGTGCCGGGATTTATTTCATACATCTCGAAACAGATCGCCACAGTGATACTAAAAAAGTTGTATTGCTTAGATAACCTTTATCCTTAATCCAGACTTAAGCGAGATGACACTACCTCACCGGAAAACCATTCTTCGAAAGATACCAAATGGTCTATTTATTGTGACAGCATGGGATGGTACCAAACCAGCCTCGGCTGTTATTTCATTTCTCAGTCAGACATCGAAAGATCCACCATTTGTAACTATGGCCATAAAAACCGGTACGGAGTTATATAAAATTGCACGAAAAGCAGGAAAAATGGCTATACACTTACTGCGTAAAGATCAGAGTGACATTGCTGCTTTACATTTTAAGTTAAAAAATAGGAATAGTCGCTTTATTAACGGACATGAATTTTTGTTGAGCACAGCAGGGAATCCGATTCTTAGCGATATACCCATGGTCCTGGAAGTTGAAGTTCACCGTATTATAGAGGAGGGAGACCATCACATATTTATTTGTCTTGTTAAGAATTCGATCCTGAATGAAGATGTTGATATCTTAACAATGAATGACACTAACTGGAATTATGGTGGTTGATACAAGATCTGGATCGGCGAGAATTAGGTGCCCGAAGTGATGCATTCGCTTCAACATAGTCTCGTTGGGGAAAACAGGATTGATCTACAACATCGAATAGACAGTGCCTGCCAGAGTAGTGAAGGGTATAAATCATTCATAGCATCATTACTAGTTCACAGCGCAGCCTTGGAACACACCGGAGAACCGGAAACACACCCGATCATCCCAATTAACGCTCTTAAGAATATATTAAGTGAAAATCCATCCAAGCCTTCAAGGGATATCTTGAGAGCAATGGTGCAGATTCTATCTGGAAAACCACTTCGAAAGCAGAAATATCAGGCTCTGTTACATGATTTAAAAGCAGGCGGAATTTCCGGATCAATCTTTTTTATGGACCTGGAAGATGCTTTACAAATAGGCGACCGCGATCAAACATTAAATGAAGCAGCACGGCTTTACTCTGTTTCTGACAATCCGGTTGGTGTATTGGAATGCGTTGCGGAATTAGCGCTTCAAGATATACAACAGTTAGGACAATTCATATTTCATCTAATGCGTGCCGCCGCATTCAGTCCAACGCATGATAACACCTGGCAATTTACCTGCTGCGCAATTGAAGAGGTAACTAAGAATAAGTTGCCTGATCCACACGTCAGTGACCCGATTATTATGGATCCCATGGTTTTGTATATCTTAAGAGAATCCAATCCGAAACTGCTCACTGACTTTGCAGCTGTGAAGCGTCTCTGGGATAAGGAATATCTCAGGAGCAGGGCATTTAAACGGGAGATCAGCTACTGGTTGTCAACGCTGAAGATCAATGAAACAGTTACTAGTCAATATAATGCGAAATCCGACGCTGTATCAGGTCTTAATGAAGATTTAATTGAGTTGGGAGAAATTCAATTCATTAATTTAACGGAAAACATTTTGACACAATTATCAGGCAGCTTTCCTTCGAAATTGAAAGAAAAGGTTTTATTGATGGACGCACTGCGATATTTTGCAAAAAGTAATCCAAATCCCAATCAGGCCGCATTAATCGGGGATAGAATTCAGGAGATTATAAATAAATGAAAATTGGTGAATATGAACTTTACAGCATTATTACAAGTGAATTCAGGTTGGACGGCGGCGCCATGTTTGGCATTATCCCAAAACCACTCTGGGAACGGAAAGCGCCGGCCGATGATCGTAATCGAATAAAAATGGTTACAAGGTCATTGCTATTAGTCAATGATAAGCGACGTATTTTGGTTGATACTGGGAATGGTAATAAATGGCAGGAGAAATTCAGAGAAATTTATGAGATTGATACAAGCAAAAAGAACCTGGATTCATCATTAGCGCGGGTTGATCTTACGGCAGATGATATAACCGATGTTCTGTGTACGCATCTCCATTTTGATCACGCCGGGGGAAATACGAGTTTGGAAGAGGAAAGGATAATACCGACATTTCCCAATGCGGTCTACTGGATTCAGAATGAGAACTGGAAACTGGCAAACTCCCCAAGCGAAAAAGATCAGGGTAGTTTTATGGAGGCAGATTGGGCGGTTCTTGCCGAGAATAATATGATTAATCTGGTAGATGGTAAGGAAACTTTTATCCCCGGGATAGGAATAATATTGACGTATGGACACACGACCGGGCAGATGCATCCGCTCATATCGGATGAAAGAAAAACGTTACTGTACTGCGGAGACCTAATTCCTATGTCTGCTCATATACCATTGCCGTGGGTTATGGCTTACGATATCCATCCGGTTGTAACTGTGCAGGAGAAGAAAATACACCTGCCGCGTGCTGTGGATGAAAATTGGATACTATTTTTTGAGCACGACCCTGAATTACAAGCGTGTACAGTTCAATTTGATGGAAAACATTATAAACCCGAAGATCTGGTGACTGTGAGCGATGAATGACCAGACTTCACCCGATCTCTTTGACCTGGGTCTTAAAAGTTTCCAATCACAGCAGTATTTTGAAGCGCATGATTTATGGGAAGAACTCTGGTCTGATCATGGACTTCCAGATCGAGCCTTTATCCAAGGATTGATCCAGCTTGCCGTGGCGATTGTCCATCTTGAAAACAATAATTTGAACGGTGCCCGAAGTTTGGCTAGAAAAGCGCTCCCTAAAATTGAAAAATACTCTGGGTTTATTCGCGGTATTAATGTAGAAATCTTGAAATCTCAGTTGATTAAATTTCAGAAATCTATCGCAAATATATCATTATATTCAGAACTTGATCTGCGCAACATTCCAACCATTAATTTGGAGTAAAAGTGGCTGACATCCTGCTATATGTTCATGATTTCCAATTAGGAACTGAAATATCGGAACAATTTGTACGTTTTGATAAAACTGTTGAATTCTCTGATACACTACCGGCAGTCAAGACCCGAGTCTCAAATGAAACGGCCGTTGTGATATTGGATCTGG
>JAZGBQ010000186.1:0-10099 GCA_036476435.1 Fidelibacterota bacterium | reverse complement strand
TTTGTAGAAAATATATTGGATGCTGTATGCTCCTGCTATAATCGTTACCGCTATAAACTTCTTTTATAAGAAAATAATCAGCAACAATCTTTTTAAAATAATTATGGGTTGTATAAAATAATTCGATTTTATTGTATTTTATAAGTGTGTTGTAAGCAAGAAATTCTTTGTTCGTTATTACACTATTTTCATTAAGAGTACATATTTTCTTGTGATAATCGACAAAACTAATTCTTAGAGTTTCAGGTTCCATCCAAAGCATATCCAAATGTGTGCGTGTTGAGGAGAAAACCGGTTCATGAGAGTTATGACTTCTATGCCACTCAAATACTTCGCGGGGGGTGGAAAATCTAGGTGGTTCTGCTAAATGAACACGTAAAATAGCCCAGCCATGAGAGCTAAGCATATTATAAATTTTCTTGATAAAAGATTTATGCTGTGTATTATTAAGCATATTCAATGATCCATCTGCGAAAACAAGATCAACTGATTTTGGAATATTCACGTCCAACCAATTTTCACACAAAAAGTTCTCAGAAAAATGGGGATTCACCATTGTGGTAAGAGCTTTAAAAACTTCTTCATTTCTATCGATACACAGCAAATGTTTTTTATATTGGGCTGCTAATGAGCGAATTTCAGGTGTTCCACCTAGAAGAGCCCAATGGGATAAATTATTAAGGCCGTATTTTATTACTCCCTTTTCATATTGCATCAATTCACCTTGGGAAGGTCGAGCTGGAGGTGTAAAAAGGGACCAATTCTTTGCTCGAATTTTATTCCAGTTTTTTTGATTTTGTTTTTTTGAATCCTTCAATATTTACTAATATTCCATATAATGAGGTGTAAATAGTACATTTTCAAATTCATGAAAATCAGATCAATATTTTGCATGATGACCAGCCCCCATTATTTGGACCACTTCTTAAGTTAGTATTTTTTGATTTATGTTGCATATAGATTTGATTTGTGTGTTAACGGGATGACTGCCTCTGGTGCTGGCGGTTTGTATCCCAGACTGCTGTGAGGACGAACATGATTGTATTCTTGCCTCCAGTGTTCTATCAGTACTTGGGCTTCCAGGAGGGCGGATATTTATACTATCTCGAAATTACTTGGTCACTCTTCTGTAACTGTTACAGAAAAATACTATGTTGATTTACTAGGCGATAACCTGCGTAAACCGATAGCTGAGTTAGAAAATATATTCTAATCTGGGGGATCGAAGTGTCTAGATCCCCCATTATATTTTTGCTATTAGCACAACGTTGTTTTTCCAGGATGCGGTGCTGAATTAGTGCTGAAAATAGTGTCTTTTAGGATCATTTTATGTCATTTTGTGTCAATTTCAATATTTTTATATTAGATGAAAAAATCTCATTTTCTCCGATGAGAAAATGAGATAATTATCTGTGGGCCCACAGGGATTCGAACCCCGAACCAACGGATTATGAGTCCGCTGCTCTAACCGTTGAGCTATGGGCCCTTTGGGGCTGGGAAATTAGCCGTCCCAAAGAAGGAAAGGCAAAGTAAATGTTCCTTTACCATACAGGGTATGCCTCAGTTTATTAACGGTTTTTATATAGTATATATCACCGAATAATCAATGGAAAAGGGATACTTGGGTAAACTGACTGATACGCAACAAACCAAACGGAAAGACAATATCCATACCCCCTATTAACACTCCTAATCCTGAACCTTCACCGCTCTGGCAGGAAAAATTCCTGAGATTGGGATAATTGACATGAATTATAACAAACATGAAGGTAAAGAATACTATAACGGTAAAATAAACTCAACTATTTGGGTATATGTATAGTGGATGATCTAGTAACTATTAACTGTATTTCAAAAAAATAGGAATACTATGCAAAAAAGAAAAAAAAGTCGATTGGAACTCCTGTTTTTCTGGCTATCAGCATTTGCCGAATTGATCATGTGCGTGTTGCATATATGGGGAGAAAAATTGACATCAAAGGGAGGAGATGAAAAACAATGAAACAAACGATAAGACTAAACAATATTAGAAAACCGTGTTATCCGATCAGCGATAATAAAGGAAATTTTTCACCTAAAAACAACGATGGGAAATTTCGATCACGTAACCCAGAGCGTTATGTAGTAGGGATTATTTATGAGGATTTTAATGGTGAGATGGGATTTTTTGATTTCTGGGATGATTATCTTTATAGGATCAAAGAAAAGGCGTTCAATATCATTAAAAATGGGCATTCCAGCTATCCGTCCATCCCGACAAGTTCCAATCCCAGAATTGCTTATCTTTATGATACCAAAGAGAATAAATATCTTGGGGATTTACTTAATAATGAAGAAGGCCATCATGCTTGACTTACAAGAAGTACCGGATTGCCAGATTGAAAAGGAATATCGGAGCCGCTTTTGGGTAGGACCTGGAAGACTAATCCAATCAACAGATCAAGCTGCACGGCATTTTGTGGTAACACTTGGAAAATATCAAAACCGCGAAGTCTTTTCCGTTATGTTTTTAAATGCTCAGCATAAGCATCTTGCCACCGAAGAACTATTCTTTGGTACTCTGTCAGAAGGTATCGTTTACCCTAGAGAAATCATACGAAAAGCATTGAGATATGGTGCCGCCGCGATCATTTTAGCCCATAATCATCCCACCGGGGATTTGAATCCAAGCCGGGCGGATATTGAAGTGACGAATTCGCTCGTTCAGATTTGTAAAATGATCGAAATAAAAGTACTGGACCATGTAATTATCGCAGGAAAACAGTGGTTAAGTTTCCATGATCGTGCCTTACTTTGAATTTTATCACAAAACAATCCTAAACGGATTGTTTAGCTTTTAGGTCTTTTTTCTCAGGATTCAATAATGTATATAGTGTATTAACTTTATGTGATTTGTATAAATGGATTAGTATGGTGGAGGTCTATCAAAAAATAGTTATTTATTAGTATTCCGTTCAAACTCAGGTGGGTAGTAAATTTATTCGGGATATGATATATTGTTTGTCAGGAAATGATGGTTGCTATTTGTTTTACTGTAATTTGAGAGAAATATGGAACAGACCTTAAAAAATAAGATTGATGACATATCAGCAAAAATAGGCGTGATTGGCCTCGGTTATGTAGGATTGCCACTGGCACTTGAGTTTGCTAAAAAGCAATTCAGTGTTACCGGTATTGACCTTAACCAGGCGCGTGTCGAAGATCTTATGGCCGGCAAAAATTATATTCCGGATGTGGATAACGTATCTCTGGCCCGGGCAGTCAAAACCGGATCCTTACGGGCTACAACTGATTTTGTCGTAATCAAAGACTTGGATGTTGTTTTAATCTGTGTACCGACACCGTTGAATAAAGAAAAAGATCCCGATGTTTCCCATATCCTTGATGTCATGAATGAGCTGAAAAAATTTGTGCATGAGGGGATGCTCATCTGTCTTGAAAGCACCACCTATCCCGGGACGACCCGGGAACTGGTGTTGCCCATGCTGGAAAGTTCCAAACTGAAGGTTGGTACCGATTTTTATCTCTGTTTTTCCCCGGAACGCGTGGATCCCGGCAACACCTATTTCACCATGACCAACACCCCCAAGGTCGTCGGGGGGAGTACCACAACCTGCACAGCTATCGGTGCCGCTTTGTATGAGCATATCTGCGAAAAAGTAGTGAAGGTCTCCAGTACCGATACGGCCGAAACGGTGAAACTTTTAGAAAACACCTTTCGCTCCATTAATATCGGCCTGGTGAATGAGACCGCCATCATGTGCGAGAAATTAGGGATCGATGTCTGGGAGGTCATTGAGGCGGCCGCGACAAAACCCTTCGGCTTCATGAAATTCACGCCCGGACCGGGCCTGGGCGGGCACTGCATTCCCATCGATCCCCATTACCTGGCCTGGAAAATGAAGTTCTTCGATTATAAGGCCCAGTTCATCGAACTGGCCGGTGAGATCAATACGCGTATGCCCATTCACGTTGTGGACCTGATCAACGACGGTTTGAACGCCCAGCGAAAGTCAATCAGCATGAGTAAATTTGTGATTATCGGGGTTGCCTATAAGAAAAATATCGATGATGTGCGCGAATCACCGGCCCTGGATGTCATGCGCATTCTGGAAGACCTGGGTGGGAGTGTCGATTTCTACGATCCCTTTGTGGCCGAGATTGATTGGAGCGGGGATAAGAAGGTTGGACTCGAAAGCCTGACGCAAAAAATAGTTCAGTCCTATGACGCGGCCATCATCATAACCGATCATGATGACCTGGATTACGCTCTTATTAAGAACGAATCAAAACTCATCGTGGATACACGGAATGTTTATGCCGATAGCCGCGATTCGAAGATCGTTCATCTGGGTAGGGGTAGTAAAGCTGCCCGTCAGACCGGTTGATCTTCCGGACTAACCGTACAATAGGCTAGACCCGCACTCATTCACTCACATCCTCGTTATGTGAATTATTATCAAGAGCAAGAAGGATTAATGTATGATCTTGTTCTGCAGGGCGTAACGGGTAAGACCCGCCACGGTATGAATATTCAGCTTATCCCGGATGTTCTGCCGGTGTTTGGCTACCGTCTTGTCGCTGATGAATAACTGGTCCGCTATCTGGGGTGCTGTGTAGCCTTCAGCGATAAGCTGAAGGACTTCCCGTTCGCGCTGAGTAAGGATGGATTCTCCGGCGGCGGGAGGCTGCCGCTCCTTTTTGCTCCGTTGCTTTCTCTTCCAGAGGTCGATGATGGTCTTTGAGATCTCTGGACTGAAATAGGCCTTACCGCGGTTGATCTCATTCACAGCCGTTATGAGCTCGTGGGCGGCGGTGCTTTTGAGTAGGAAACCGGAAGCTCCGGCCGACAGTGCCTGGTTGACGTATTCGGGACCATAATGCATGGAAAGGATGAGAACCTGGGTTCTGGGAAAATCCTTCTTAATGAATCGAGTTGCCTCCAGCCCGTTCTGCAGTGGCATTGAGATATCCATGAGTATGATGTCTGGAACCGTTGTCTTTGAGCAGAATTCAACAGCAGCCCGACCGTTACTGCATTCGCCCACCACCTCGATATTGGATTCGTTTTCCAGGAGCATACGCAGACCGTCCCGGACGATGGTATGATCTTCTACGATTAGAACCGCAATCCTGTTGCTGTCGTTGCTATACGTGGAATCGATACCTTGAGTTGGATCAGGCGATGGCATAGGGAGCCTTTACGGTAATGGTAGTGCCTGAACCGGGAGTAGAATTCAAGGTGCAGGAGCCGCCCACCAGCTGTGCCCGCTCACGCATACCCACCAGGCCAATCCCGGTCCTGTTGGGGGGACTGCCGGTTTTGCCGTCACCTTCCCCGGATACTGATTTTGAACCGGCTGCGGTCGTTGATTCCCTGGCGCTTAGCTTGCTGGGATGAAATCCAATGCCATTATCGCTTACATGGAGAACCAGGTACCCGCTTTCCACCTGCAATGAAACCATCACTTCATCGGCTCGGGCGTGTTTTACTACATTATTAAGACTTTCCTGCAGGGTGCGGAAGATAACCGTTTTGGTCTCCGGGTCGAGGTTCTTGATCCCGTCATGGATCTTCACGCTCATCTTGATACCGGTCCGATTCCGGAAATCTTCAATATAATTCTTGCAGGCGGGAACGAGTCCCAGGTCATCCAGGATCGCCGGTCGTAGATCGGCGGAAAAACGCTGAATCTCATCAATGGTCTTTTTCACCAGGTTATGTGAATCGGACAGGCGTTCTGAGAAGACCTTTTCATCCCGTGGCTGGGATTGGAGGGCTTTCAGGTTGAGGCTGATGGCGGTAAGAGACTGGCCGATCTCATCGTGCAGTTCACGGCTGATGCGGGTGCGTTCCTCCTCCTGGGAGCGGATCAGGGCTTTGGAAAGATCCTGAAGTGTCTTCTGCTGACTTTTCAGCGTGGCCACCATTTCACGGAGCTCGATCTCCTGAGTTTTTTGCTTGGTTATGTCGCTGGAGATCCCCAGGACAGAAACTACGCGTTTTTTTTGATGATCGAACTGTGGAATCAGCCGCGTGCTGACCCATAGATTCTGGACGGTATCGGATTCAAGGTGCGTTTCATCCAGCCGGGAGTGACCGGTCTTAAATACATCAATGACTCGATTTATTGTAAGTTCAGCTGTTGTAACTGGGAGTATATCGTATAGCGTTTTCCCCTCATAATCTTCATTAAGGTACATGAACGCTGGTATTTTTGTATGGAGAAAGAGGAAGAGTCCCTGGCTGTCCAGCACGAAGACGGTCTCTTCCATAGATTGAATTAAACTAAGAAATTCTTCCCCGGATTTTGATATGATCTCGGATTTCTCTTGATAAAATTGAAGGATGCGCCGGCGGTTATATAAAACAGCAGCGATGACGACTGAAATCACCGTCAACATGATCAAAGTTCCGGCAATTATGGCAGTAAATAAACTCATTCCCTGGCCTTTAAGTGAAAAGTAAATGTTAGGATTAGATAGTGTATTATTACAACGATATTCTGAATTGCCCAAATTTGGCGAGTAGGGACCTTAGTTAACGCATAAAGAAAAAAGATACCCCCGGAATAGATCAGGAACGCCACCGAAGCCCAGAAGATTGGTGACTGTGGCAGCGGCCGCGAAGACTGGAAAGGCAATCTTATTATGGTAATGGTTGCTATTATGATAAATATTCCCGCTGATAAGGAAGCGGTGTAGGAATCCAGTTCCGAAAAATTTTCAATGGTGATTTTTGCAATGATCCAGAGAATCACATAAATGGGTATACTTATAAGCAAAGTTTTCTTGAGCACTTTGTCCTGCTGCCAGTTCGAAAAAACCAGGATGACCAAAGAATACTCAAGCAGCGTGTAAAAATGCATAAAAAAGTAATTAGAACCATAGAAGTAGCCAATGAGTAAGGCGATGATGTTCGACAAAAATGAGACCAGGACATAGAGTAGCAGCAGTTTGAAACCACGCTCGAGTTTTCCGTAAGCACGCCAACCAAAAACTACTGGCAGTGCCCCGATCGCTATGCCGGTATAGACCAAAACCCAGGAAAGAGTGATCATAATAAGTCTAAATGGGTCATGGAATTTGGATTAATCCTGTTCGCCCGAATTTGATGCACATACACCTCGAATTGCTAACTTAACGCAAGGCTGGACTGGTATTTAATAGTTAGTCTTAATTACCAAGGGCATCAGCCTGCATATCAATAAATGCTGCTTGATAAATTAATTTATTTATACGAATAAATTTAGAGGAAACATTAGATATTCATGAGATTGATAATTTATATTACTATCTTATTAATATTGATCCGAATAGCGATATTAATATAATAAGCCCTTACAAAATCAATAAGGTCAAAAACTAAAGTATATCCTCAATTAAAAGGGTATAATTAGTAAAATATTAATATGGGAGTGATCTCCTAGCAAGGTCCGATAAGATACTGAGATAATTTAAAACATGCAGAAAATCATCAGGACCAGCATCTGATTTTCTGAAATGCTTGGAGCGCGTATCCTCGTTGTAGTCGATTCGAACGTTTTGCAAATCAGAAATATATTTTTTAATTACTTCCTTTTTTGGAAACCTAAAATAGCCGCCTTTTATGCGGCTGAAAGCCTGATTGATCGATGGGGTTTTTGCAATTGAGTAAAGCCCGAATCCTTTATGCGTAACATTCTGATTCAGTGCTCTTACATACTGCATTTCTGTAACTGCTACAGTAGCAGAAAACATTTTTTTCATTCGAATATTTTCGAAGTGTCCTCCGCCGCCATGATCGCTAGCAACATATTCGACATGTAAGGATCGAATAATTTTACTTATTTCGGCTAATACCTTGTCCGGATCATCGTAGTCTATCCCCGTAAATCGTTTTGCAAATAGTATTTTCAAATGATCGAATTGCATCGTTGCAACCGCCAGGACGATATAAGATTTGCCACCGTCTTTGGTATTATAAGCCCAGTCCACGCCCATGAGTTGCACGGTGCTTTCTAGAGATTTTGGCGGCGACTCAATATCTATGAAATCCTCTTCGCTGCAATATTGTAATAGCTCCTCTTCACTGATGGGGATCTTTCCAACATCGTAGGGGAGTCCCATTGTTTCATTTGAAAATATATCTGGAGAATATGACTCAAAGTTGTCATGGATGCCGTTGCGGTAGTTTCTCCAAATCATGGTGGGTGTCATAAGCCTACTTATTCTGAATCCGGTTTTAGGGGAGCTGGGATGTTGAGGAATCCACTTGCCATTGAGTCGGTCTAAGGCCTCCCCACATTCAGCACAGGGGAGATACTCTTTTTTCAAATCGACGTGACTCATATTCAAAGGTGGGTTTATAGTTCCGCAATACGTACAAGTAATGCACCATTCACCCTGATCAGTATCCGCAAAAAGTCGATTCATAGTGTTCCCCACAGTAAGTGGTGTTCCAGCGAAGATAAACGAGGATGTATCCGGATCCCCTTGTGCGCACTCGAGGGCGATTAATATATTTTCATATGGGATGGATTGCACCTCGTCGAAATATATTTTGCTGGCAGAAATGCCCCGCACCGAATCTGGTGAATTCCCTATGGCACGGAAAAGGATACTGGCACCGTTACTAAATGTGATTTCCTCAACACTTTTCGTGCTATTTCCGGTTAGAAGAGATTCCCAGTAATTTGGCTGCAAGTGAAATTGCCGATATATTTTCCGACGAATGAAATCCTTTTTATGTTTTTCCTGACTCGTAACAAAAAGTTGCGTACTATTTTTATTCTCTATGGCGTGCAGTAATATTTTCTTAGAAAGAAAGGTCGATTTTTCAGCTTGCCGGGAGGACATAAGTACCAGCCACTTCGCATCACTCTCATATATTGGGAGCAGATAATCTCGACCCGAAAAAGTAAAGGGCTGCCCTTCATCTGTTAGAAAGAATTTTTCAACATATTCTGGAATCGAAAGCGTTTTCCTTCCGGTTCGCTTAGGCTTTAAGTCAGGCAAATAATGTATGGGGTATTTTATTTTCATGATTATTTCCTTTTTTGGTTAACTAGTTGTTCGAGGGTTGTATAAATGTCTTGATTCCGCTTTTTTATTTCATAAAAAGTGGATGGATGGATAAGATGTATTTTGCAGACTATTTTAACTTGCTGATACATAAAATAATCCCACATTATCTCAAGGTCTTCCTGCTGCTTAGTTTTTTTTGAAAAAGTGTAAACTGGATCGAGGTTTTTCTTTTTATGAAATTGTTTAATAGCTCTCGGCTGACATCTGTGACAGATTTTATCAACAGTGACAAGTCTTTCGGCGGCTGTAACAATTCTATATGCTCGGTTGAAATTGTATTTTTCTCCACAAAAAGTGATTGGATCATTGTTTTGAAACACTTTGATTAAATGATATTTGTATTTTGGACGAGGATTGGGATGAATAATAAATAATGCGGTTAAATTCTCATCAATTTCTAAGAATGGGAGGATTTTTTGAGTGAACTCAGATCCTTCATTTTGATACAATTTTCCATGATTTATATAATAGTCTTTTTTAGAGGGATTATAAAAAGGCAATTGCCAGTGTGTTTTATAATTTAACTGTTGAGGACATGCTGGACATTGCGGGTTCATCAAACGCCCATAGTAAATCTGAATTGCGTTGAGATGGTTCTTACAGTGCTTGCAGTTGTAGTGAATTAGAAATGGTTGTTGAAGCGGAAGATTCCCTTGTACTAGCGTACGGTGAATAGTATCTAGGGAGTAGGGTAGAGAGAATATCTTTTTTAACTTCTTTGGATTATAAAGTTTAGAAGTAGACGCCGAATTGATAATGTATTTTTTTTCTGAATCAGTAAGAGGAGGTTTTTTGCCCTGATTATTAAAGCCTAAACCTGCCCGGTATCGTTTTTTCCAAGTGTAGATAAAACCCCGAGTTACATTAAATAGTCTCGAAGTTTCAGTAACTCCGATTTTTAGGGCGCTTTCCACGACTTTTTGTCGAAAGGCTGGAGAATGTTCTATGTATTTATTTTTAGAAAACGTACTCTCGGAACTCTTATTTTGAATTTTTTCTCTCATGTTTTTTGCGTTCTTTTTTAATAGAATAT
>JAZGBQ010000185.1:0-3521 GCA_036476435.1 Fidelibacterota bacterium | reverse complement strand
TGAGTTTATGTCCATCAAGTAATTCTCGCGCAAGCAGGCAAGTACGTATCGCCGAGTCTTCGTCATAGCATCCTGCTGTATTTGGCAGGATGGTATATTTCTCCGGTGTAATGACATCTAGTAAATTCGGTTCATCCGGATTCTGACCAATATTACTTCTGCGGATGGCAACAGTAATTATTTGTGAACCACTCGCCTCGATGGCAAGTCCTGTCTCTTCCATGTCCTTATATTTCCCCGTACCGAGTAGCAACCTTGAGGTGTATATTTTTCCGGCAATGACTACCCGGTCATCAAGAGTGTTTTTAACAGTCGCCATTAGCCACCACCAATTGCTTCAACGATTTCAACATTATCACCTGACTCAATTTCATAAGTGGAAAATAAACTCCGGGGGATGATATGTTGGTTTACTTCTACAGCGAGACGACCGGAAAGTTCAAGTTTGGAAAGTAACTGAACAATATTCAGTGGATTGTCTAGGACAAGTGATTCTCCGTTGAGGGTGATTTGCATAGCGACTAAATGATTGATGAAAGGTTTACACCGAAAAATGGATATTCAAAGATCTATTGTCATGCCTTCTTTAGCAATGTGACAGATAAGGGATGAACCTTTTTCCTTGATGATCTCATTCGAATGTTTTTGGATTGCTTCTATGGAAGCATCGTCATGGTTGGGATCATGATGAAACAGGTAAAGCTCTTTTACGTTGGCGCCGATAGCAGTATCGATCGCGTCAACGTAGCAAGAGTGACCCCATCCATGTTTTTTATCATAATCATCGGGTGTATATTGGGCATCATGTATAAGGATATCTGCATCTTTGAACAGTTTTGATTCTGACTGATGCTCTTCATGGATCATATCTTCAAATAGTGCAAGTTCCTCTTCATTGAACTCATCAGTTCTATGCTTGATTGATTTCTCAATAAACTTACACTCATTATCTGATGCATAAACGATCGTCTTCCCGTTGAGTTCAATCTTATATCCGTAAGTAATGCCCGGGTGATGCACGTTTGAAAAGCTAATTTTCATGGGTCCGTACTGAAAACCATTGCTTTGCGTCTCGAGATAATTTATCTCTGCCAGCCAGGTTTCCGTACCCACAGGAAAATAGGGTGCTTGCATTTGTGCAGCGACATGTTCCTCTATTAATGCCGAGTTATCACCTGGACCGAAAAATTTGATCTTCCAGTCAGGCATAAAAGCAGGGACAAAAAAAGGCAAACCACAAACATGATCCCAGTGATAATGCGTCAAAATGACAAGCATTTCCCGTATTTTATCCTGCTGCATTAATTTGTTCCCAAGCGGGATGATGCCGGTACCAGCATCACAGATCAGCAGGTGATCCCCCGCTGTGATCTCCACGCACGAGGTGTTGCCACCGACACCGAGGTGAGTGGAAAAAGGTGCCGCGTATGAACCGCGAACGCCCCAAAATCGGAGTTGTGCTTTACTCATTTGCCTAATTATTATCGTTTTTCAAATTTGCCTGAGTGTATTTTACTACAACATCCGTAATTGTCTGCATAGACACGGGTTTGGGGATAAATTCCAGGGCACCCAGGTCTTTGGCAACCAATCGATCCTGGACGTAATCCTTTGAACTGACAATGACCGCTTGCGTTTCCTGGTGAACTGGTAGCTGTCTCAGATCCCTTAACAGTGACAGGCCGTTCTTGCCGGGCAATATGATACTTAGAACGATTAAATTTGGCCTGTTTGATTGCAAGTATGGCCACGCCTCTTCTGCGGAAGCAAACATAGTCAAATCAATATCCAGATTTTCCATGCTTCTTTCGAGCAATTTTTTCATTGACGGACTATTGTCCACACCAATGACAGTTGGCCTTTTGTTCCCCATGAGACTAGCCTTTTCTCCCCGTCAACGTAATTACCCTGACACACTTTGTTATTATGGTTAAAATAAAAATATTTAACCACATGATTATATTATTAATATTTAATGAATTGCCCAATATCCAAGGCGAATCTTACACCAAAAGATGATGGAGCACACACTGCGTCAGGAGTGTTTTTCTGGTACCTTGATACAGTATTAAATCTATTTAATTCTCGCGGGTGTAGTTCAATGGTAGAACATCAGCTTCCCAAGCTGAATACGTGGGTTCGATTCCCATCACCCGCTCCACATCAAAGCACAAAGAATCATTAAATGTTTTGAACTACGTCACATTTACAGGATCTTGATCAGAATGAGATAATTACATTGATTCGATATCAATCTCGTTGGAAATCTTCCTGTTTCTATGCTCATACACAAAGAAGTGATACCTAATTTTCACTTTTAAGTTTTAAAAGCATAAAGTTAAGATCATTCTCTGTGAGTTGTTGACGAACCATCGATAATTTCTCTGAATCTCTATAGGGACCTATCCTGACCCGGTGTCTAATGTCTTTACCATTGATCACGACACGTTGTATATCTGCCGATATTCCCATCAGTGCGAGCTTGGCCTTTACTTCGTCAGCAGCATCGTATTGTTTGAATGAACCGATCTGGAGGATGTATATCCCGGATTTTTCAGCGCTCGGCTCAGCTTGTTCTTTAATGACTTCGCCATCTTCCGCTTCCCATTCGGAAACATTGACCTCCATGTTCGGAAGTATCTGATAGAAATCAAATGAGGGTGGGGGGTTGTCATCACTTTGGCCTGGTTCAGGCTCTGGATTTTCGATGGTAACTCTTGGTGGGATTATCTGTGTTTGTTGTCCAAGATCGTGTTGATAGAAATAAACAATTATTGCGACACAGAGTCCAACTGTCAGACCGGCAAAAAATGATTTAAACTGGTTAGAGTTACCACCAGACCTGGCCGTCTTCTTTGATTTGATGTTTTTGTAATCTTTAGGCATGGTTTATATATCTTCTACATTTTCTCCGGTGCGGATACGCCCAAAATTCCAAGCCCGTTATAAATCACCTGTTTGCTGGCGCTGATGAGATTAAGACGTGCATTCCTTAATTCACAGGAATCAACAATGAACTGACATGAGTTGTAATAGCTATGAAATTCAGTTGCGAGATCTCTAAGGTAAAAAGCCAGTTGATGTGGTTCATTTTCAATCGCGGCAGCATGAATAATTTCCGGATATCGCGACAATGCTGTAATTAATTTTTCCTCGGACGGTTCAGTCAGGATATGTAGATTATGATTACCCATTTCTACATCGTATGACAATCCTTTTTCTTCTAATTGCTTAAATACACTACAGATCCTGGCGTGTGCATACTGAATATAATAAACAGGGTTCTCGCTGGATTTTGATTTTGCCAATTCCAGATCAAAATCAAGATGTTGTTCGCTCTTACGCATGATGTAGAAAAAACGCGCTGCATCTTTACCTACTTCATCTCGCAATTCCCTCAAGGTGACGAATTGCCCGGCGCGAGTCGACATCGGTAATTTTTCAGTGCCTCTGTACAAGGTTGCAAATTGAACCAACAGAATTTCAAGTTTGTCAGGATTTTCATCAAGCGCAGAAAGTGC
>JAZGBQ010000184.1:0-2106 GCA_036476435.1 Fidelibacterota bacterium | reverse complement strand
TATAATTATTAATCAAACCCTGTTTTTAGATTCAGCAATAATTAAAAATCAACTTACTGCACATTTATCACAATTCAACTTCGTTCAAAATAGTAGAGATATAATAGTCCCACGTGAATTCACGACTTCATTTTTTTATTACTTAATAAATGAAAGTCCGAAGTTTTTTAATAGAATCACTTCACTAATCAATGTTATTCACATCGTCATACCCCTGTGTATTTTATTAAGTTATAGTTGGTATAGTCTTCGGATGATTGTTTTGAAAAGACAAATCTTTTTAATACTTATAGCAATTACATTATTACCTCTATCCCTTCACTTAATTGCTTGGGATACAAGCCGGATTTGGACATATCCGCTTGTAGTGGCTATACTTGCCGTGTGGGAGATAAACGAAATTTTTCCTACTGTTGGCGCAAAAGAAAGGAATCCCCTTTTATTCTGTATAAGTGCAATCATGGTTGTAGTAGTCCAGTTATTTATATCAACGCCACTAATGGACAGCATGCGCGATCGATTTACAATTGAACTGCGCATTCTTTTGTATACTCCATCCTTAATATTAATTACAATGTTGGTTTCAAAGAATTTTGTACTAACTAAGGAGCTAGTTAAGTATGACAAGTAAAAATTCTAATAACTATCAAACAGACATTACGGTTGTAGGTGGCTGTGGTCATGTTGGACTACCTCTAGCTATTGCGTTTGCTAATAAAGGATTAAATGTATCGATATATGATGCGAACGAAACTGCGGTAGAGATTGTTAAAAGTGGTGTAATGCCATTTCTCGAGCCTGGTGCTGATATAATGTTAAAAAAAGTAATTGGAGATTCTCTCAATGTTTATAGTGATCCAAAAGTAATTATTCAATCAAAATATGTTATAATCATAATTGGTACACCGGTCGATGAATATTTAAATCCAGATGTTAACCTTTTTTATAAATTTATCTCTGAAATCTTTGAATATTTACGTGATGATCAAATCATCATACTAAGAAGTACTGTATTTCCAGGTACTACGGAATGGTTATATCAATACTTAAAAGATAGTGATAAATCGATCGGAGTATCATTTTGTCCCGAAAGAATTGCTGAGGGGAAAGCAATGGAGGAATTATTTTCTCTCCCGCAAATTATATCTGCTTTTGATAAAAAGACATTGGATGCAGTAGATAAACTGTTCTCAAATCTAATAAAACGTCGTATTATACTGGAGCCTGTTCAGGCAGAGCTTGCCAAATTGTTTACCAATTCTTGGAGATATATTCAATTTGCAGTAGCTAATCAGTTTTATATGTTGGCTAGTGAGTATGAAACTGACTTCTATAAAATATTTGATGCAATGAAAGATAATTACCCAAGAACAAAAGGATTCCCTAAAGCCGGATTTGCCGCAGGACCATGTCTTTTTAAAGATACAATGCAATTATCCGCTTTTAGTAATAATCACTTTTTTTTGGGTCATTCTGCTATGCTGATCAATGAAGGCCTTCCAAATTTTGTTGTTCAAAAGTTAAAGGAAAAATATCGTCTTAGTGAATGCACAATTGGTATTTTAGGGATGGCATTTAAAGCGGATAGTGATGATAATCGATCCTCGCTTTCTTACAAATTAAGAAAGATATTATTAATTGAGGCAAAGGAGGTTCTTTGTCATGATGTATATATTAAAGATGATACTTTTGTGAGTTTGGAAGACACATTAAACAAATCGGATATTATCATATTGGGTGCACCTCACAGAGAATATAAAGTAATTACTATTCCAGCTGGAAAACATATTGTTGATATCTGGAATTTTTATAAAAACGGGGGACTAATTTGAAGATTATGGTGACAGGTTCTGCTGGCTTCATTAGTGGATACTTAATTCAAGTGTTATTAAGACACGGACATTCTATAATTGGGATTGATAATTATTCAAAATATGGCCAAATAGAAAAGAGTTATGACACACATCCTAATTACAAATTTATCCAGGGAGATGCTAAGGATACAAACCTATTAATGAAATACATCGGTGATTGTGATCAGGTTGTTGCTGGTGCTGCCATGATTGGCGGAATTTCTTATTTTCATGAATATGCTTATGATTTATT
>JAZGBQ010000183.1:0-7222 GCA_036476435.1 Fidelibacterota bacterium | reverse complement strand
ATCAGATAACCTATTTCCATATTGCTATGGTATTAAGTGCTTACCTCATAGGAGAGAAGAATCGACATAGAGTATTCGATATCTACTTAAAAATAATTATTGCCTTGTGTCTAGTATCATTAGTGTTTTTTTTTACTGTGCTCCTTATTGGTATGCCTGAGTTCGTGCCCCGTTACCCCGTCCTTGTAAAACCTAACTATTCCGAATTTTTCTACTTATGGTCGGGAAGATTAAATCCTTACGCAATCGTTAGGAATCAATCCATCTTTTGGGAACCAGGGGCATTTGGTTACCACTTAATTCTAGCAATGGTGCTTGCTTATCAAAAAAAGAAAAAGATCTTCATTTTAATTCTGGTAATCACCAGCATTACCACAATGAGCACAACAGTATATCTGTTCTTGTTCTGTCTTGCATTCTATCAATTCATCTGGGGACAAAACCGATTACGGTTGGGTGTTATTTTAGTCTCAAGTGTTGGAGCCCTTTTACTTACAATATGGCTGATTTATGATGACTTTTTACTTCCGGTAATCCTATGGAAAGTATTGGTGAGTAAATTTTCTCCTGAATCTTCCTCTTTTGTTTCATTTGAGCAGCGCTCTCTATTCACTATCGAAGCATTAAAATTATTTGTAGACAACCTGTTCATTGGTTCCGGTCATTATGCAACCAGTTTCTTGGAAGTGATTGGCCATGGTACTACTAATACATCAGGTTTGGCAGGATTGTTGGCAGAATTCGGATTATTCGGTGTATTCTATGTTTTTTTATATACACGTTTTTTTAGCATATTCAAGCTTATGGCAATCCCAATTGCATTACTCTGGCTAAATGGGGAGTTTTTACAATATTCTCCTCTCTCTTTATTCATTCTTGTACATGAAGGCAATCGATTAGCCACGAGGTTATTTCCAATAAAAACCAATCATCAATTTGATAAAACAAAATCAATGAAATAAGCTGACCGTGTTAACACTTTTCGCATTACCAAAACCTTTTAAGGGCATTTACCGTTCCATCCAGGAAAACGCAATTCAAAGCTGGCTGCAACTGGATCCAGCTCCGGAAATCTTTTTATTCGGGGACGAAGAAGGTACCAAGGATATAGCCCAAAAGTATAATATCCTGTATTTTCCTAATATTAAACGAAATTCAGCCGGAACTCCTTTTGTAAATGATATATTCTCCCAGGCTGCAGCCAACTCCAGTCATAGGATCAATTGCTATGTGAATTCCGATATCATCCTTGAGCCAAGTCTGGTTTCAATTTTAAATAAATCAAACCATCAATTCCCACGCTGTTTACAGATTGCACAGCGGTGGGATATAACTTTTACCAAGAGACCCGACTTTAATGATTCAAATTGGTATGTTAACTTGGTAAAAAAGGTAAAAACCAGTGGTTTGCTTTCAGACAAGACAGCTCTCGATATTTTTGTGTACCCAAAAGATCTATATAAGGAGATGCCCCCTTTTACAATCGGTTGGCCCGGAGGGAAGTATGACAATTGGATTATCTGGTACGCTCGAAAAAAAGGCCTCCCGGTAATCGACTTTACTGATGCGTCGATGATCATTCATCAGAATCATCCCGAAAATCCGCGGAATAAGACCGATGGGAAAATGGCGGAGCATATTATTAATTTGAAATTAGCCGGTGGTTTCGGTCATTGTTATGACATAGAAGACGCCAGTCACCGAATGACAGAACAATTTGAATTGGTCAGGAATTCACGTCCCAAAGGATTTATTTGGCAATATCTTAAACGAATTCTTCAGTCTATTATAGATCCTCTACGGTATAAGATATTCTATCGAGTTTGATAATGAATATGAATCAAGAACCACGTATTCTAATTCTGCAAAATATTATTACATCGTATAAAACAGCACTGTTCAATGAACTTACAAAAATGTTAGATGGTCTCGAGGTAGCGTTTATCGGTGTAACTGAAAAACGACGTGATTGGACAATAGATCAAGCAAATATTCAATATTCTTATACACTGCTATTTAATAAAGCGATTGATTCTGTAAAACAATTAAGAATTTTTAAGGAAACCTGGCGGTTACTCAATAGCAAACAACCGGATATTCTTATTCTTGTTGGTGATTACAGCAACTCTTTTGGATGGGCTGGGATGCTCTGGGGTAGGAAAAACCGTAAAAAAATGGGATTCTGGTTTGATTCAACTTACGCAGATCATAAACGACACTGGTATTTAGAAGGGGCAAAGAAAATATTCTTACGTCCTTTTGAATTTGGAATAACTCCTGGCATCAAATCAAAACATTACCTGGAATTGCTAGGGATGAACGGTTCCGACATTTCAACCACTGGCTATGCCGTGGATAATAATTTTTATTTGGACCAGTATAGAATTCATAAAGAAAACAGGCAATATCTCATCAAGGAAATGAATGTATCTGCGAGAAACTTTTTATTTGTAGGTCGATTCTCACCTGAAAAAAATATTATCTCACTTTTAAAAGCCTATAATAATATCATAGAAAACAACCGCGAATGGGGCTTGATACTCGTCGGTGATGGGCCGGAAAAGCCTGCAATATCTGAATTCATTAGACAGAATGAACTCGAAGACCGTATCCATCTACCAGGTTTTATTCAACAATCCGAGATCACAAAATATTATAGTGTCTCAAATGTCATGATACTGCCTAGCGTATCGGAACCATGGGGTCTGGTTATTAATGAGGCTATGATCTGTGGACTGCCTCTGATAGTCTCAGATCGTTGAGGTTGCCATCCGGAATTGGTTAAAGATTCAGTTAATGGATTTATATATCCCATATCCGATAATAAAAGACTCGAAAAATGCATGAAGTACATGGTAAATAATGAGGAAAAATTGGCCAGTATGGGAAGTGCTTCCGGCAACATCATAAAAGAATATACTCCGGTAATAGTTGCAGGCAAGGTAGCTCACAGTATTAATAGAATTATGGATCAATGAATAACAGCAGGAACCCTGGCGTTATATTGATTGGTGCGTTTCCCCCACCAATTCATGGTTTGTCAATTATTAATTCTGCGTTTTTAAATGCGATTGACAAGAAAATCGCGAGAATTCTTCTTATTAACCTTAGGGCTGCCTCACTTGAAAGATCCATAAAATATCATTTTACAAAATTCATCGGTTTTGTACCTAATCTCCTAAAATTCCTGATCAGCGTATTATCAGGGCGATACCAGTCGCTTTATATTGGCTTATCAGGGGGATTAGGTCAAATATATGATAGCATCTTTATCGGAGTAGGAAAGCTATTTAACCTGCGAATTTTCATCCACCATCATAGTTTTGCATATATTAATCATGCTAATTCATTGAATAGATTCGTTTTCTGGCTGGCAGGCTCAGATGTGGACCATATTTTGTTATGTGAAACAATGGCCGACAAGCTCTGTAATCAGTACCCGAACGTATCAAGATGTCGAATTTTATCAAATTCCGCATTTATGCAGGAAAAGGGGGCTGTTCAATCCTCTAAAAATAAGAATCTGGACACTGTAGGATTTTTTGGAAATATTTCTTTTGATAAGGGAATTAGTGAATTCATTGAAGTTGTAAAACAGTTAAATCGCTCAGGATTCGAAATCCATGGGAAGGTCGGCGGGAAAATTCAGGATTCTTCAACAAAAAGCTTTCTTTTTGAAGAAATTTCAAGGCATCCGTTTATCACTTATGAAGGACCAAAAATAGGTAATGATAAAAAGGTGTTTTATGAAACGATTGATGTTCTCCTGATGCCAACAAAATACGAAAATGAGGCTGAACCACTGGTAATTCACGAGGCCATGGCAGCTGGTACGCCTGTCATTGGCTGGGGTCGGGGCTGCATTCCAGCTATAATCCCTGACACGGCCGGAATGGTAATACCTATTGATCAAGATTTCATATCGAACTCCGTAAAAAAATTGATCCAATTAATTGAAAACCCGAAGCTTATAAATTTAGCCAGGTTCAGAGCAGCAGAGAGTTTTTCAGAAATAAGAGGTATTCATTATAAATCCGTAAATAAAATTATTAAGGATCTTATTGATACCACACATCTGAAAACTGAACCGTCTGAACATGATACTCTGCGCAGTGATAAACAAACCCAGGAAGATAAATCCCTAAATATATTACACATTTCTCCTGCCTTTTATCCGGCAACCATCTACGGGGGTCCTGTTCGCGTTATATATGAGATCGCCAAGAGACAGATTTTGATGGGACATTCGGTGTCGGTCATAACATCAAACGTTCATATTGAAAGTAAGATTACTACAAATGAGTGGATTGATATGAACGGTATTCGATCCTGGTATTTACCATATTTGAAGGGATTTAAAAATCTTCTTGGGGCTCATTTTCTCCTCACTCCGGGATTTATCACTCTTGCCAGCAAAGAGATTGCAAGCCGGAATTACGATATTGTTCATATCCATGAAATGCGTCATTTCTTTTCACCAATTATAGCCCGGCTTTGCAGCGAATATAAAGTACCTTACGTTCTAACACCACATGGGACTCTTGGAACGAGCGGCGTAAGCATGTTTAAAAAAAAGTATTTTGACCTAATGTTCGGAAAAAGGATTATCCGTAATTCTCAGGGACTTTCTGCTCTTACTGATGTTGAAAAAGATGAATTGCTACGATTATATAATATTGATCCACAGTATATTAAGATTATTCCCAACGGTATATCCGCAGATGCGTTCATAAATGCTGTCCCTACCAATCAATTCAGGCATTCTATCGGACTTTCAGAATCTGATAAATTGATACTATACGTAGGACGACTGCACAAAAATAAAGGCCTCGATCTCCTTATTAAAGCATTTAAATCTATTGCAGGATCGGATAAGCAATCCTATCTTGTTTTCGCTGGTGTTTCTGAAGGAACAAAGATTAATTACCAAATTGTACTCGAAAGACTAGTCCGTGATATGGAATTAACTGACAATGTTAAATTTATCGGTTTCATATCCGGTGAACGAAAAATACAAGCCTATAAATCCGCAGATGTGTTTGTACTGCCCTCCAGATATGAGCAATTCGGATTAGTGATCCTTGAAGCATTGGCAAGCGGCTGTCCGACCGTGACTACATCGGAAGCCGCTCTTTCAAATGCCCTTCAATCCGCTGGTGCAGCAATGATTTCAAAGTTGAATTCAAAAGATTTATATAAATGCGTTAATAGTGTTTTGTCAAACCCGAGGTTGCGTGAACAATTGATTCGGAACGGCCTTCAGTTTGTCAACCGTTTCAGCTGGGATACAAGTACTCAAAAATTTATCAATCTTTATAGACAAGCACTTACGTGACAGCTACAAAAATTCAAATGAATTTATTTGACGTTCGACTTGAGGGTTGACATAGTTATATTTAGAGTTAATGTTGAAATATTGCACAACTAAAAATGACACAAGATCTTAGATCATTTAAGGTTCCCCGCGATTTCCGGGGGCGATCGAATATTGTGGTCCAACTGTGGAGACTCGTCCACCCCACCCTGTTCAGATTCTCTCCACGAATTTTCGATGCCTGGAGACGATTTCTTCTACGCTTATTTGGTGCCAGAATTGGGAAAGGTGTCATCATACGACCATCAGTAAAAATTTTATATCCATGGAATTTAGAAATTAGTGATTGGTCCTGGATTGGCGAGTATGTTACCTTATACAATATGGCAATGGTAACAATTGGAGATAATACGGTGATATCACAACATTCTTATATTTGTGCAGGGAATCATGATTATACGAAAACATCATTTGATATATTTAGCGAACCGATCAAAATAGCCGGAAGTGTCTGGATTGCCGCCGACGTATTCGTAGCTCCCGGTGTATCAATTCAGGAAAATGCTGTAGTTACAGCTAGGAGTACGGTCAAAACTGACCTTCCTGGAGACATGATCTGTGAGGGTAATCCTGCCCGTCCGATACAACCCAGAAGAAAAGAATAATTCACCTATTTCTTATCTCACCTAAGCTTAACTTACCTCGAGCATTCCCACATTCATGAAAATAGTCGTATATGGAATAAACTATCCGCCTGAGCTCGTTGGTATTGGTAAGTACACAGGTGAAATGACCGCATGGTTATCAAAAAACCATGAAATCAGGGTAATCACTGCCCCGCAATATTATCCGGAATGGAAAATCGGGGCTGGTTTTAGACGATGGTGGTACAGTACCGAATTGAATGACGGGATCACAATCCATCGTTGTCCGATCTGGGTTCCTACTAAACCAACAGGTATTAAACGCATATTGCATTTACTTAGTTTTTCACTAACAAGCATTCCGAAATTAATACAGACTATATATTGGAAGCCGGACATTATAATTGCTATCGCTCCACCAATTACCAGTGCACCGGTAATCCATTTTACAGCCTGGCTAGCAGGGTGTAAAAAAATACTGCATATCCAAGATTTTGAAATTGATGCGGCCTTTAATCTTGGTATTTTAAGACTAAATTGGTTGAAAAGATGGTTGGAGATCATTGAGGGATTTATTCTGAAAAGGTTTCATCTTGTTTCCACCATATCCCCGATGATGCTCAAACGGCTGCTGGAGAAAAACGTCCCGAAAGATCAGACCTATTTGTTTCCAAATTGGGCTGATATCAATGTGGTCAAACTGCAAAAACAAAACATGAACAGTATTGACGCACTAGATTTGCCAAGCTACGATTATCTCATTCTTTATGCAGGAAATATTGGGAAGAAACAGGGCTTACACATTTTACTTGATGCTGCTGAAATGATGATTGGTACCGAAAATGACAAAACATTGTTCTTAATCGTTGGTGATGGGGCCTCCAAAGCTAAGCTTGAAATGATAAAACATAAGAAAAAACTGGGTAATGTCATGTTCAGACCGTTACTGCCACATGACGCGTTTTATCAATTATTGACAATTGCGGATATTCATCTTGTAATCCAGAATGATTCGATCGCCGATTTCGTCATGCCTTCAAAGCTCACGGGCATACTCAGCGCAGGGGGTTGTACTATAATAACGGCGTCTCATGATACGCAGCTGGGGCATCTTGTTAAGGAGCACAACATTGGTTTATTAACCAAACCTGAATCTGCGGAACAACTGTACGCTGGAATTATCCAACTACTAAAAAATCAAGAGCTCCGTCATCATCTTGGTGCAAATGCCAGAAAATTTGCTGTCGAGAATCTTTCAAAAGAT
>JAZGBQ010000182.1:0-2440 GCA_036476435.1 Fidelibacterota bacterium | reverse complement strand
AGCAGGGGGCCTAGTAGGTGGTATCGTTGGACTCGCCAGAAGAGAACAAAAACCTGTTGAATATAACATGTTGGCAATGACCATCGACGAAAAAACCAACATTATCAATTCAATTATTACTAAGTCTAATTAGGAAGAAATATACAAGAATATTAGATCATACTAGCGTGTAAATAATCATGATAAACAAACGAATTTGTAGCTTTCTAATTTTATTATTATCCCTTGAACCAGCCATACTCCTCGCTCAATCAGACCAAACCATCGATAAGACAGATTATTACGAAAAAGGACAACAAGCAGCGAAAGAGGATCTTCTTCCTTCAAATTTGGATAAAACGGTTAGTTGTGTTGGCGACATCTTTCCTTTGGCCATAATTCCTGCGCTGTTTCTCAAGAGCAAGCAGGTAGAGAAGTACGATAGAGCAATCCCTGCTAAATATGCTGAGGGTTTAACAACAGAACAATGGGATGAATTTCAGAAAGGTTATAATGATTACCGGCTTGATGCTCAATCAAATGCGAGCAAAAAAGCAGGTATTATAGTTTTTGTTTTTTTGGGATTGACAGTTGCGGTTTTACTATATCTCTCGACTGCTTTTTCCCCAATGATGTGATGAGCTTTCTCACAAAAGTTATACCAATGTAAGTCTACTTCACTTCCTCAATCCCTACTTGATAATTTCGATTTCCTTGAAAGTTAGATTTGGAAATAAATATTTCACAAAAGGTGAATTTGACGAATTATATATCTGGGGTATATCTACCTGAATAGATACCCCTCCCCCAGGAGTCATACCACCCCCTTTATGGGTATTGGATAAAGGGTATTGCTTAATTATTACAGTTCTTTATCGAATAGATATAATTATTCAACCAAGTTCTGTCAAGAACATGTAGAATGTAATAAAAATTTATCTGAAGTTATTATTCCGTTGGTGTTGACAGTATATGTGTCAATGTGGTTATTATTCTTTTTAATTTTTTGATAAATTAAAATTCAGCAATATTTGAATCATACTTGGCTTGAAATCAGCTTCATCATAATCACCAAATGAGTCATCCCAATCATCAGGTTTTCTATCTAACGTATTTATTCCTTTTGAATATCTTAATTCTAATTCCATACCTTTGCCCACTCCAACTGCTGCACCAGCGACTGCACCATATGCAAGTGAGGTAATCTCATCCTTCTCAATATCTTCTTTTTCATCAATAGATACTCCTAAATATGACATTTCGACATCTATTGCGCCACTGAGAAATATATCAAAATATGGACCTCCAAATACTTTAATATTTGGTGTAAGGTTATACACTGCCAAGACTGGTATATTTATCCAATTCATTTTAATAGCCATTTTTGCAGCAAAACCATCCTCAGAACCTTCAAATTGAGCACCGTTATTTGTATACAATACTTCTGGTCTAACAGAGAACATCTCACCCAAAGGAAATGAGACAAAGGCTCCGGCAGAATAGCCTATATCAAATTTTTCATCAAGTTCATCAGCAATTTCTTTAATATCGTCGCCAGTCCATTTTCCCAAATTCACGCCACCTTTAATACCAAATTCTTGCGCAGTTAATGAAGTAAGACTTACAAAAGACAAACTAATTAACAATATCAATAATTTTTTCATGGCTGCCCCTTACTATATTATAATAATCAACGTTATATAGTAGTGTTTTCGCATCAAATAAGCAATCGATGATTACTGAAATTCAGCCCAGAATAGAAGTATGAAAGTAAAATAAGTGTCAGTTAAATCGTTGAATAGCGTGGTTTTAGAAATATATGTGTGGCATAATTTCAAAGTGAATAAATACCATTCCCTCCGACGTGGCATACCGCTCCCAGTTTAATTGAATTACAAAAACGGTTGAAAAAATGGATTTGGTTGGATATATGTAAATCTCAATTTTAGTTGAATAATTGTTAGAATACTAAATTAGAAAGTGATCCAATCAATGGGGACTGGTCAAAGATACGAACTTAAACATTAGTACAACCTTTGTGAGCAAGGTTATTTTAAACTTTTTAATCAGATAGCAGTTTAGTGTCGTGCTCAGGACAGGTTAGGGCAGCCCTCCGAACAATGAGCAACTCTCGGAGTCATGAAACGTTTCATAGTTAATACCTCCTTTACATTCAGATTTGAAATTTACCAGTCTAGCGGCCTTGAAAGAAGTTAATTCAAGTTATATGGGAAGATCAATACCATCAATAATTTATTTATCCTTATGCGCTTGCTTGCTTACTCCTACCCGGTCTTTTTTCCGATCGAATTCGGGAAAACCGTTAAAAAAATGGAATTGGTTGGGAATTAGACAGGAAATCAGATAATAAGGTCTTCTATACTATTGATTATATTGTTTTTAAATACAAGGAAAATAACTATACTTGGATCGAAATGTTTTACAATTAATTTATTTATAG
>JAZGBQ010000181.1:0-2295 GCA_036476435.1 Fidelibacterota bacterium | reverse complement strand
ACTCCAATTATAATCTTGGATTTGATGGCTCACTCAGAATCTTTGGTGATGATTACTTAATATTCGCAGTTGCACAAACATTTGATAGTGACGAGGATCCAGCTTCACTATTAGATGCAAATCGTTCTCGAATCGCATGGAAAAATCTTTCTAATCATGGATTTACTTATAGCATCCAATACGGCCGCAGTGGTGAATACTTTAAACCCGAATCTGGATTTGAGATAGCAGACAATTTATTTATAATAGGAAGACATTTTTCTTATGCTTGGTTTGCAAGTGAGAAATCCAAAGTTTTACGCCACAAACTTTCGGTGCAATACCTCTTTTTCTTTGATAACTCAAGTAAAGTTATCGACTCGGCTGAGATTGAACCTCTTTGGGCGGTTGAAAGAAAAGATGGTTCCTTTTATCAATTAGGAGTTAAATCTCATATTGAAAGTTTAACAGATACCCTGGAGCTACCAGACGATGCAATAATTCTTCCAAAGAGATATGATTTTTACGAATTAGATGCTACATATCGGATGGCACCAGGGAAATTACTGCGTACTGGTTTGAATTTAAAAGTTGGGTCATTTTATGATGGTCATTATTTTTCTTTAGAATTAACCCCCGAATGGAATTTGGTTCCACATTGGACTATAGGTGGCAGTTATCAACCTACTTATGCATGGTTTCCAGACCGTGGCCAGGAATTTAACTACCACTTGATTAGCTTACGAATTGCATACGCTTTAAATAGTAAAGTCTCAGCAAGAACTTTTATCAATTTCAACGGCGCTGATGATGCAATTGGTATAAACTTCCGCTTCAGGTATAATCCTAAAGAGGGAACTGATTTTTATTTCGTTTATAATGAAGGAATTAATACAGATCGTAAACGTGAAGTACCCACTTTACCTTTTACTGATTCTCGCACATTCTTACTGAAATATTCAACTACTATCACTCCACAACTACCGTGGTCAAATTAATAATGAAAAGTTCATGGACCGGATCACTTTCTAATATAGACTTATATTTTCCTGTTATGTGACAGAGTGCAATATTATATATTAATGTCCCTATTTACCCATTGGTGAGTGGATACCCTCTCAGTATTATTTAGATATTGATTAGCGACCTCTTGACTCACGGTCAAGCAATTACCCGTCATGAATCCTTAGTTGGTATCCCATATGTATCCAAAATTGATATGTAATACATTCCAGCGTGATTAAAGACCTAACATATAATCAACTTTTATCAGAAATGTATTATCTGATTCTAATGAAAACAAATCTCCAATGTCATTAATACCATTAAATATATACTTGTTCTGATACTTCTGACGACCATGCTGCCATGCAAAAAAGATCACGGAACCGGGCCTGTATTCCCAGCGAATCACGAAGGTTGATCGTAATTCTTTAAAACTAAAATTAGGGTCATTAAATGTAAAATCCGTTGTTCCATCATTATTCAGATCAACAGTATATATTCCCCCATCGCCTAATGAAATTTCATCGTCGTAAAACCGGAACCGATCATTATAATCATGTGCCAGAGGTTTTGTGACTTCTTTAAAATTCTTGTATAAACCTGATGAGATATACGGTTGTCCATAAAACTCAACTGATAATTTGGGAGATATGGTCCAATTCACTCTTGTTGTTAAACTGAAAGTTTTATAAGCCATTTCAGAAAGAATATAACGCGTCGAGTCCATAGCAACCACTTTGGATACCCACTGCATGGAAGTTCCATCCTTCCGGGATTCAAGTCCCAAGGAAATATTTATAACAGTATTTGGTCTAATTTTCAAAGTACCCCAAATACCATGCCATCCTCCACTCGGGGTTGTATAACCTCCTTTCCACACTTCAAAATAAATAGAGATCATCTTTCTATCATCTGAAGATAGTTCAATCCAGGAGTTTTTCCAGCGGCCCCTATTTATTGCCGGACCACCTCGGAGTTTAGTAATGTCGTATAAGTTTGACCCAAATGACATTGGACTTATCCAAACAGACCAATTATTTTTGAATGTTGCTTTAAACAAAATTGGGCGAAACCAAGTGTCAACATTGATCCCATCAAATGTCCAATTGCCATTAAAACCTAATTCGATATAGAAATCCCTAATAATTCCAAAGGGCTTAGTTCCGAGGTATTTTAGATTACCAGTCAAATGTTTTAGACCAGAGATAAGCGACTGAAATCCCAATTCATTTGCATTAAATCCAGGACTCGCCAAGTCTACGTAACCATAGTATTGTAAAGTCCCCCCTTCTTTACTTACTCTAAGGCTTG
>JAZGBQ010000180.1:0-7527 GCA_036476435.1 Fidelibacterota bacterium | reverse complement strand
ATTAAAAATTTCTTTCAACATGAATTGTACCTGGTCTTTTGTTGCATTTCCATTTCCTGTTACAGAGCTCTTTACTTTCCTGGGAGCATATTCTTTACTGGGAATGGAGAACATGGCAGCTGCCAATATCCATATACCCTTTGCCTGACCCAAAGTCAGGGCTGACCGTACATTTTTATGATAGAATGTATCCTCAATTGCTAATATTCCAGGATCATACTTTTCTATCAATTTATTTGCAGATTCGTAAATATTCTTCAATTTCTCTGACAATGTACAACCAGAGGGCGTTTTAACAGTCCCATACGTTATAACACGAGTATGTCTATCCAAATATTCAAGTACGCCGAAACCTGAAATGTTTATTCCAGGATCAATACCCAACACAATCATTGACACGAATTGATTTTCCTAATCAGCCGGGACAATATCCGCATCAAGATTTGTATAGACATTAGTTATATCATCATGATTTTCAAGTTCTTCCAGCAATTGGATGGCGTTATCAACATCCTTACCTTTAATTTTCTGTAAATTTTTGGGAATCATCTCAATATCCGCCATTTTTATCTCATTTCCTTGATTTATAAACGCATCCTTTAACTGCAAGAAGTTATTAGGTTCAGTCGTTATGATCAATTCGTCCTCTACGGATTCAAAATCCTCTGCTCCGGCAT
This sequence comes from Fidelibacterota bacterium, assembly GCA_036476435.1. Lineage (GTDB taxonomy): Bacteria > Fidelibacterota > Marinisomatia > Marinisomatales > JAHJCW01 > JAZGBQ01. Next base: position 6,850 of record JAZGBQ010000180.1, on the reverse strand, counting down.
CAATAGCAAGGTTGATAAGATTATCTTCCTCGCCACCAGTTTTATTCAGGACAATTTGTCCTTTTTTTTCGAACATCCACGCTACGCTTCCATTCTCGCCGAGATGCCCGCCATGCTTAGTCATCAGATGCCTGATCTCTGCGACCGTTCTTTTTCGATTATCCGTCAATACTTCCACCAAGATTGCAACACCGCCAGGACCATACCCCTCAAACATCGCCTCTTCATAATTCACACCAGGTAATTCCCCGGTACCTTTCTTGATCGCACGTGTGATATTATCCTGGGGCATATTTGCTGATTTGGCTTTCGATATCGCCTGACGCAGACGCGAATTTCCACTTTCATCACCTCCGCCATCACGGGCAGCGACAGTGATTTCCTTAATAATTGACGTGAAAATCTTCCCACGCTTTTGATCAGCAACGTCTTTTTTACGCTTTATGGTCGACCATTTGCTGTGACCCGACATAAAAACCTCATTATTAAAGCCAGTGAATTTAAGGATTCAATCTGATGTCAACCAATGGCATTCACCCATTCATATGAGCAAGAAATATGAGCCCTACAGCTTAAAATGTCTTTGAAAGAGTGATTGAAAATTTTCGTTCTTCTCCAGGGTTTCGTTCCAATTCAACATAATAATATTGAAATATATTGTCCACACGGAATAACACTTCCCACCGGGGCCATTGTAGGCCGAAGAAAACATTCCATATATGAATTGGTACCCGTTTATCTGCTTTGGTGACAGGATTCATCTGGAATAATTCAACTTTTTCAATTCTACTCGCATACCGATATTCTACACCAGCAAGGGCGACCATCCAACGGTACGATAACGTTGTAGCAATATGGTGTCGGTAACGGTAGGATAACGTATCAATGACCGATCCAGATGAATTAATCTGAACCGGATCAAGCCAGGTGTAGGCCGCAGTAAACCGAAATAACTCTGAAAATATTCCCGTAGTAAGGCTTAATTCCGCACCTGTAATAACAGCATTGGTAATATTCTCAAAATGAATAATACCATTTTCATCAGGAAGCGGTTCAATCAAGTTTTTAAAATGGGTTCTGAATAATGCGCCCTCCAATACAAAATTAGAAAGTAGACGATATTGAGGAGATCTTAAAGTACCTCCGAATTCATAGGCCAGACTCGTTTCAGATCTCAGTGTAGGATTTGGCTCAACTCGGAAAATATTCAATTGTGATCTGGTATATAGTTCTGCAATAGTAGGTACTCGAAATCCCTTTCCAATTGAAGCTCGCAGTGCAATTCCTGCGGCTGGATTCCAATTTAAAGCAAATTGAGGGGCAAACGTCCTGTCCAGCGATATATTATCCACCAGAAAATTTTCCATTCGTCCATTTAATGATACGGACAAAGAGCTCCATAATTTCTGCTGAAAAAGGATGAAACCGGCATAAGATTGGCTCGAATGTTTACCAAAAAGTTGGGCATTAATATCTGCTAGTTGTAAGGATAATCCAGAGGTAAGATTTGAGACATCAGACAAATTTTTTGAAATTTGGACTTCAGCAAATCCCTTTTTTTCTCTTGAGTCATCTTGATTAGTACGTCCGTAATTCTGCCACTTTACATCGAAGTATCCTGATTTTATTTTAATGATTAGATCCGGCGCTAAAATAATATTCAAAGATCCGTTGGCATGAAATTTATATCCTATGGAATGATCATTATCATCCCCTAAAGGCGCTTCAAAAGGGTCGGCGGCACTTTTCCACTGGGATGCAAGACCTACTTCTTCGGTATAGTAATTTCCGTAGATGGTGGCATTTAATTTAGAATTAATATTTAGTTTGACCTTTCCTGTTAGGTTGTATGCATCTTCCCAGTCAAGTTGTGAATATCCATCAGTTAAATATTTCTGCATTCTGATCCACCCGTTATGCGTACCGAAAGTTCTTCCATGGGTGATTTCAACGGCATGAAAATATCCGGGAGAAGCACGCCATTTCCATTGCGAATAGTGGGGCTGGCTGTAACCTCCAACTTTGATCCTAATAGTAGTTTTCGGTTCGAGAGGTGCGTTGCGGGTGATAATATTCATAACACCTCCCATACCACTAGAACCATATAATGCCCCTCCAGCGGATTTCACGATTTCAACGCGTTCTATCTCAGAGGTCGGTACAATTGTCCAACTAATATTTCCCGCTGCACTACCTAAAAGGGGAACACCGTCGATCAACAGAAGCGATCGACTTCCCGCACCCAGAGTATATCCTGAAGCACCTCTAATATTCAGTTGACCACGCACCGTATTTACTCCCGGTATGTAGGGTAGGACTTCCGACAATCTGACAGCAGATTTTTCCCGAATTTCTCGTGGTCCTATTACGGCTACGCTAAATGGAGATTCCAGGATATCTTGCTCTTTACGCGTAGCTGTTACAACGACTTGAGGGATAGCCAGAATATCCCTTTTTAAATCAAACTGAAGATTTATCGGGGTTTTATTTATTTTAATATTATGGATCACTTCCTTTCGATAACCAATTACTGAACAAACAATAGAATAAGTCCCTGGTCGTATGTTCTCGATGGAAAAATTCCCGAGTGTATCTGTTGCTGATCCAAGAAATGTATGTTGAACATATACATTGGCACCGGTAATCGGATTCCGGTTTATAGAATCTATCACGGTTCCTTGTAAATTCCCCCTATCCTGTCCAAAAATTGTTCCTGTAATAATGAGAAGTAATGCTGTGAATTTGTGTATATATCTAACCATTTTAATTCTTACCGGAAGAATACTTGTCGATCATATATCCGGATTTTCTCCGATTGAATGACAATTGGGTTCGCTATTGTCTGCAGATCATCCAGAATGACAAGCGGTACTTGTGGTGCGGTTAGAAAAGAATCTATGTTAGCAGCAAATAATACGGGAGATACTGTTAAACCAACCGCAGTTATGTGGTACCGCCCGGGTATTAACTGCATGAAATAATAGGCACTGTCGGTTCCAGCCTCAACGGGATCGCTATAAGTGATCAAATTGTTGCTTAACTCTTCCAATTCAAGATCCTCAAGAACAACCAGGGCAGCAGCGTGAATATGATCCGGCCAGGGATTCGGGAAAGTCAACATGCCTTCTACTCCTGAGATCGGCTTGAATCCGGTAGGAATACTGCAGGTTGTAATTATCAAATAAATTAAAGTAATACCAATGACAATTCGGATGCCCAGGGAATTCATGAGAATCACAGATCTGATATTTCTACCAATGGCAGACTGGCATTCAGAATTGTATTTATTTTTTCAATGAACGCGTTTGTAATGGCCGCATAGCCGATTTTGTTCGGGTGTAAACCATCGAAACTGAACATGGTACTTATCACTTTCAACTGAATCTCTCCGTTATCAGTAAATGCTATTAAATCCGGTGTATATACTGCATCGCCAAAAAGAAATCCATTATTCGAGATATCCTTGAACATACCATGGATATCTATCATATATACTTGACTATAGCTATTGGCTACTGTTTGGATTCTATCATTATATTGTTGTATCAAACCGACAATTTCTGCTTTTTCGGATGCATCTAGAATCACAGTATCCACCAGGGCGTTTTCTATCGTAACATCACCGCTTTCGGCAAGTAAAAAATAGTCTGGAAGAGCCCAGTAAAGTATCAGATCTTCATCTGTCAATAATCGAATTCCCTCTTCTCCTTCCCCGTACAAATATTTTTTATTCCCAGTTGTCGGATCAATGATAAAAGACGGGAGACTCGTAAAATACGGCAGTGTTGTAAAATCAAGAACATTACCGATGAATATAGGAGCAGCCGTTTCAGAGGTGAGTTCATATAAGATACCGTTAAGATCGTCTCTAAAATCTTCCAGTGGCGTGTAAGGTGATTCTGCGCTGGCTAAACCGAGAGAGGCCGCTTCCAATAGATCATTATTTCCAACCCATAGCGTTATTATAGTCGGATCGAGCGATAATGCCTCTTCGACCAATGTTCTTCCCGAACCCCGAAGGATTTTATCGACAAAGTGATTACTGTCAGCTTCTACTGAATTCGTGGCTGTCAACATCTGGCTGGCAGTAATTAGCGGAGTTCCCAAATTATTAAACGGCCGGGATAAGCCACGGTTTGATTCGGTACCTGGTTCCAGAAATGAAATTTTTAAGTCCAAAACACTAACAGATAGTCTCCCTAGCGTATCGTTAAAACTAAATCCGTTACCGGACATTAAAGGTTGCTCGAAATTATCCTGTATCCCTGCCATTTTTGCAATTAGACTTGGAAAACTATTTGCTTGTGCAGCCGCATATAGAGCACCGTCAGCAACACCCGCCGTAAGAGAATTTCCCAGTGATACATACATACTGAATTCACCATCTCCCCAGTTGTTATCAGAATTATCCGATTTACCTGATGTAGGTGCTTTACAGCCAGTTATTAATAAACAGACCAACGCCCAGATAATGTGATTTGGTAAGTCAGTTCTCCTCATTCTTTCCTCAAGTTATTGCTAATTAAAATTGATCATTCGAAATAAAAAATGATGTTTCCCTCGATTCTGCCATACGCGAAAATTTCTGTATAAGCCATTGCTTAAATAGCCTGCGCGATACTGGTATCAATAGTAATAATCCAACAATATCAGTGATCAAGCCTGGCGTCAGTAGAACAATTCCACCCACTAACACCAGGAGCCCATCCGTTAGTTTATCTGTTGGCATTCGCCCTTTTGAAAGGTCGTGCTGAATTTCAAACCAAATGCTCAAACCGTAAATCCTTGCCAGTACGGCTCCAACTATCCCGGTCCCTATCACAAGAAAAATTGTGGGCCAGAAACCGTATCGTGACCCCAGTTCAATTAGTATTAGTACCTCCAATAAAGGAATTGCCACGAACAAAAACAGTATTTTTCCAAACATAATTAGATCTTATTAATTTGTCTTTATCAAATCAATTTACAAGTCCTGTGCATAAGATATATCCATCATTATTTAATATTCGAGTTAAATATGAGAGTTAAATCCAGAGTTACAACAAATCTACTTTTTTGTGATTTTTCTTTTTGCTCTTGTTCCCAGCTAAGATGTACTCCTTAAAAATCATTATACAGTCAAACCGATAAATATCTGACTATTGATAATATACTTTAAGTAATCCTACTATCTTTTAATATAACTTAAATTATTACTTGTTAAAATTTATAAAAAATATTCATTTCCGTTAATCCGTAGCTTCTCGACGTAATCCTAATTCCCGGATTATATGCTGGGCATTACTGAATTTATCTGTTACCCAAAGTACATATCGAATATCTACGCCAATTGATCTGCTGTAATCTTCACTCCATTTAAAGTCATTTATAGTTGCGCCGAAGGCGCGGTCAAAATTTATTCCGACCATTTCCCCTTTTGCATTAAGGACTGGACTTCCTGAATTTCCCCCGGTGGTATCCATATCATACAAAATACCTGTGGGTACGCTCGTGAATCCATGTGTTCGATACGTTCCAAAATCTCTTTTATTATAAAGCTCGATCAACCTTTGTGGGGTATTAAATGGTTTGACACCCGTGTTTTTTTGAATAACGCCGTCAAGCGTTGTTACGGGATGAAACCAGGTCGCGTCTGAAGGCGAATAACCTTTAATATTTCCGAAGGTGAGACGAAGTGTGCCATTTGCATCGGGAATTAAATTCTTTCCTTGAAATTCCTTTTTTATGTCCACAAGTTTTGAAAGCAGTTCATCAAGTTTTCCTTTCCTGATTTTATCATTTTCCTTCCACTCCTGATACACGGGGTATAATTCAGCAACAAGTTTAATGAATGGTTCTTCAATTGCCTCTATTTCAGCAGTGGTTTTACCCCAAAGATTTGTATAAAGTTCAGGATTAACCAGCCTCGATTCTCTGTATATTGTTTTGATAAATCCATTTATACTGGAATTTATATCTTTATGCTCGATAATACCCGATAAGGCAGAAATCTGGTCATTCTTTGGTAACACAGCGGCTCGTAATAATAAATCTTTAAGTATAGCTTTGTCAGCCGGTTCGTAGAAATTTTCCATACTGATCATAATTCTATTGAGAGTCTGATCTTTATTATGGTTCATAAAGGAATTTTCACGGTCAGAATCAGGTTTTTGCATTTCAATAGAAGATTCATATAACAAATAGGCATAATTCATCATAGAAGAGCTTCTAATAAGAAAATAAAGGAGTTGATCCCGCGGACCGGAAGTACGTTTATCCTTGTATATTTTTTCAATTTGGCTGAAAAGTGATCCGTGTTTTGCATTCAACAACTGATTGGCACTGATAAATTCCTGCAATGCATTTTCTTCTTTCCGTTTTTCCTCAACCAATTTTAGGCGCTTTAAACCAATGAACTTCCCACGGTAATTTTTCATTACATTTGATAAACTTTTTATCCTAGACGTTAATTTTAATTCTATTTCAGGATCATTTTCCCCCATCTGGTCCATTATATCGATTTGCCACTGATATAAATCCACTATATAAGGCATTCTGAATTCTTCCTCATACTCCAGAAAGTAAGAAGTTCGATGTCTGTAAGTTTTCCCCGGGTAACCCATGATAAAAACAAAATCACCTTCCACTACCCCCTCCGGTGCAAGCTTAATCACCTTTTTAGGTGTAAAAGGGATATTTTCAAGTGAATATTCCGCTGGCGATCCATCCGGGGCAACATAGGCACGCATGAATGAGAAATCTCCAGTATGTCGAGGCCACATCCAGTTATCAACTTCACCGCCAAAATTTCCAATAGCTAGAGGAGGAGCATAAACCAGTCGAATATCTTTCAAATATGTGTACAAAAAGA
>JAZGBQ010000018.1:0-19638 GCA_036476435.1 Fidelibacterota bacterium | reverse complement strand
AGGCTCACTTGCTTTTCTTCCAGCAATAAGAAATTCATACCCGCAAACGAATTTCGAAATTCCTTTACATTATATAAAAGGTCAGAACTACCCGGTCCGCCGGAATTAAAGTTGAGTTGATTTTTTGAAAAAACTTCAATGATTATCACACCACCTGGTTTCAAAGAGTCAATGTATTTATCGTGTAAAATCTGGCTATCATGAGCGTCAAAATGTGAGAAAATTGAGACGATGCCGTCGTAATTCTCGACGCCAAGATTGACTTCAAGTAAATCCGCATTTCTAAATGTGACCTTTACTTCATTTTCTCTTGCGAGTTTTTTTGCTTTTTTGATTCCCCGAGCTGAATAATCAATAGATGTAACCGTAAATCCCTGTCGCGCCAGCCAAACCCCATTTCTCCCTTCTCCATCGGCAACACAAAGAATATTTTTACCGGGAATAAAATTAATACTCTCTACCAGAAAGGAATTTGGTTCCTTTCCGTAGACATAAGAATTAATCTTATATCTTTCATCCCACAGATCTTTGGCAATCTTCATCTAATCGTTTAATCCGACGATCTCAACTGAGACCGGGCAGTGATCCGATCCCATGACTTCTTCATGTATTTCCGCACCGACAACTTTGTCCATGAATGTTTCGTTTACAAAGAAATAATCAATACGCCAGCCAACATTCCTGGATCTGGCACCAAATCTATACGTCCACCAGGAATACTTGTTTGGTTCATCATGAAAGTGGCGAAAGGTATCTACATATCCGTGCTCTATGTACTTATCAATAAGTGCCCGCTCCTCAGGTAGAAAACCTGATGTATTCTTATTATCTTTTGGCCTGGCGAGGTCAATTTCAGTGTGAGCGGTATTCCAATCACCCCCGATCACAACATTATTACCTGATTCTACTTGTTCATCCAGTATATCAAGCAGGTCCTCGTAAAAATCAAGTTTGTATAGAAGCCGCTCAGGATTCATTTGCCCGTTTGGAAAATAGATATTGTACAATAGAAAATTTTCGTGTTCGGTTATCAGGACTCGACCTTCCCGGTCAAAGCGTTCAATGCCCAGTCCGTGCTGAACATATAACGGTTTGTTCCTTGTGAAAGTAGCAACCCCACTGTAACCCGGTTTCTCAGCTGAATGCCAGTGAGTTTGATATTCATGTCCGGCTAAAAGATCCTCTGATAGTTGATCCGGTCGTGCCTTTGTTTCCTGTAAACAAATAATGTCTGCCTCGGATTGAGCAACCCAATCCAGCAAACCTTTTTTCTCGGCAGCTCTGATACCATTTATATTCCAAGTATATATCTTCATTGATGTTCCATCCTTTCACGTCCTTTTGGTAATTGTGAATCCTATATCAAACCATAGCATTTTATACTTATTGATAATAAATCTCAATAAAATCTTTTTCATTTCAATTTAATCGCCGAAATTACATAAGATCATTTGAAACGAAAATTTTATGATGGTTTGCAGGCAATGAACAAATGTGAGAGTATATGGATCCTGAAAAAATTAAATCAATGATCGAAGCCGGCATTCCGGGAGCTGTAGTGCAGGTTAGTGATACCAGGGGGACCGGTGATCATTTTAGTGCGGTTGTAATTAGTACTACATTTGAAGGATTAAGCTTGGTGGAGCAACACCAGATGGTATATCAATCTCTGAAAGAACATTTAACAAGGGAAATTCATGCCTTGCAGTTAAAAACCATGACAAAAAATATTTGAAGGAATTGGAGCGATTTATGAGTCTCACTGAGCAGATTAAGAACGATATTGAATCAACACCAATTATTTTATATATGAAGGGGACAAAAGAAATACCCATGTGTGGATTTTCCAATAATGTTGTCCAGATACTTAACCATTACGGTGTTGATTATAAGGCGGTTAATATCCTTGTAGATCCAATGATCCGTATCCGGCTGTCAGAGTATTCCGGATGGCCAACCATTCCCCAATTGTTTGTGAAAGGAAAACTGATAGGTGGTTCTGATATCACTGTTGAACTCCATGAGGAAGGTAAACTGCTGGATGTCCTGGATCTTTCATCTGATCAATAAAGCACGGTTAAAAATCTTGGTCATCACAGATGAACAACTCTAAATTCGCCGCGCATTTTGGCCCGTTCGTCTAGTGGTTAGGACTCAGGATTTTCATTCCTGCAACAGGGGTTCGATTCCCCTACGGGCTACACTGGATGGGCGATTAACGGAATTAAGGAAACTTTAATTCAAAATGCCCCACCCTTTACATCCCACTCTAGTACATTTCCCTATCGCTTTAATAATTACTGCACTGATTTTTCATTTACTTTATTTACTATCACCGAAAATTATATCCGCCAAGATTGCACTAACCCAACTGATCATGGGAGTTATCGGAGCTTTCATATCCGCCTGGTCCGGAGAAAAAGCGATGCAGGATGCCCAGCCTTTTGCATCAAGTGAAATTGAGGGGATCGTGGAACAGCATGAATTATGGGCTAATTTGACGATCTGGAGTGGATTGATCCTTCTAATAAGCTTGATTTATATAAAATTAAAATATAAAAACCTCAGGTTGACTAACAGGGTTATGCTGGTCGGTTTGATCATGCTGACAATTTTTGTAATAAGAACCGCTCTCTTCGGGGCAGAGTTGGTATACAAATATCATGTTTTCATTCCATTAAAGTAAATATTTCTTCATTTCCATAGCTTCATAATAACTTTTTTTATTGCTACGACCTGTACTATTTAGCCCTGCATAGTATAAGTGTCGAATTGTCTCCCTCACGACACCTGCTAATTGTAAAAACGGATAATATAAGTCACCATTTAATCATAATAACTGATGAAGAAAATGTTCATTAATACAGAAATCCGAAATGAAAACAGTTATTACCTGAAAAATGAATTGGGATCTGTCCGGTACGATGAATCTACAATATTGCACAACCTCCTGTTCGCATCTCCCTATCGGGCAGACAATGAAATATGGTCTCTCGTTATTCCGGACGATCCCAATTCAACTAAAAATTTAGTAAGTGAAGCTTAATTGTCAACATCCGATATGTATTTAAATACAATGAGAAAGGGCATACCTATCAATTAGAAATAGCTTACGGCTGAAGGTGCTCAGTCCGGCCAATTTATTTTCACCGCACGGACTGGCTTTGACTACAGCGACAGGTAATATATCATGATTCAAAAATCAAAAAATAAGTATTTCAGCTTGAGAAATTTCTTGATCATTAGTCTTTCATTATCAATTCTTGGATGTAATAATATTGGTGAGCCATTGTCACAAGAATTCACGGATTCAGAATGGCTCATTGATGAGGAATTCATCCGCCAGGGTTGTTTTGGTGGATTAGATTGTATTCCCAGTCTCGATAATCCAAAATTTTCACCAATCAATGGGTCCGATCTGGAGTTTCTCGATGATAATGATCTGGTCATTGGGATCTGGGATGGTACCCAGTATATTGCATATCCACACCCGCTATTGGATTGGCATGAGATTGCCAATCACAATAGTTATGCTGTGTCCTACTGTCCTCTAACCGGAAGCGCCTTACATTTTTCCACCGAGGGTGACTTTGGAGTTTCGGGTCTGTTGTACAACAGTAATTTGATCATGTATGATAGATCAACAACCAGTTTCTGGCCGCAAATGTTCTTGGGTTCTGCTTCGGGTGATCGGCAGGGTGAAGCACTGGCTTTACAGCCGCTCCTGGAGACTAACTACGGAAATTGGAAAAAACTTTTCCCAGCCTCCATAGTCGCCAATTCAAACACAGGATATAATAGAAACTATAGACTTTATCCTTATGGGTCCTACAAAACCTGCAACTCTAATTCTTGCGCCGATTACTTATATTTTCCGGTGAATGGCGTAGACGATCGACTTCCCGCAAAAACGCGTGTCCTTACCGTAATCGCAGAGAATGAAGCTGATGCATATCCAATACAAAGTATTCTGGTACCCACTGTCTTTAAAGGAAATATAGGGAACCGTCAATACAGTGCCTTTATTTCTGGTCCGGATAATATAGCCATAGCTTTCTGGACAGACAGATCATTTAACGTACATACCTGGGACATAAAAACGGGTACGATACTGTTACAGGATACTGAATCGGGTTCACTATGGAATATTTTTGGGCACGCCGTAGACGGTCCGGCAGCGGGCAGTAAGTTAACAGCAGCAGACGCCTATATTGCATTCTGGTTCTCAGTTGCAGCATTTAATTCCAATGTGGAGCTCCGGCAATGAAATTGATCCGGGATGTCTTCCTCCTTGGCCTTGTCATTCTCGGATCGGTGAACGGTCAAGTGTGTTGTTCCCTTGTTGGAGCAATAGATCAAGGTGGAGGGGTGTCTTCGACAAATTGGAACACACACTGGCCGTCATCTTTTTATTTTGACCGTGAATGGAAGTGGTCAGCAGGCTTGAACACCAGCGGAACCGACAACGGAGAACATAAGATTAAATATGGATTAGCGGCTTCCGGATTTATTCAAGTTGCGCGCAGCTTGACTAAGAAGATAGCTTGGTATTCACATCTGGAATTAAACCGGATCAAGATTTCAGAATCGTTATCCTTCGAGGGATCGGAAACCGGGATCACTCAATTTGGATTTCGTACTGGCATAAGATCTCTTCTGCCTTCGATTTTTGGTTACCTAAGTGGTGAAATATATCTCCCCGGGAAACCCGTGTATTCAAATGATGATTTTTCATTTAGAACTGATGCTGTTCCAATATACACGGTGGCCTGGAATGGAATAATCACTTACCCGGGATTTCAAAGCATCCCTGAATTAATTCCGGAGATTTATGCCGGAATGAGTTACAAAAATAATTTTTCCCAGAAGGATAATGTATTTATTAACGATGTATTTCAACTGCATCTTTCCACCATTATCAGTCCCTTATTTCAGTTGGATATCGCACCGTATTTAAAAACAAATATACAGAAGTTGCTGGCTCCGATATCTCCCTGGGAATCCGAAAGGCAATCCCGCTGGCTGGGTATTGTTACTGTCGGAACTGACATCACGCCTTCATCTGAGCAATGGAACTGGTTACATATTAGGTTATCCGTCCCAGTTTACGGATGGTATTCTGAAGTCGGTTTCCCGGATGGAACACAGCCTTCTCCAACAATCTCACTGGTAATTTCTAAAAGCGGGAGTATCGGAAAAAACTCCCGTAATAAAATCAACTACAATTAATACTCAGATCTAAACAAGTTTAATAATCGGCTGGGAGAAGAAACCAGTTTGAAATGATAAACCCATTTCTTTGTACAGTTCATACGGAACACCAATATCAGCGAGATACAGATCACCGACATATTCTCTTGACTCATTTAATAAGAGCCCTTTCTTAGGGAGGGCTAAGGTCATAGTTGCCGATGCCCGAACACAGATTCTGTTAACGATACCATCATCAGCATTTAGTCCTGACGGTATATCCAGCGAAATCACCGATTGAGAATTCAACTTTCGCAGTGCTTTGATAATGTGTGCCGGAATACCATACGGTTTTCCAGTCAATCCATATCCTATTATAGCGTCAATAATAATATCTGTTTCTGAAAATATTCCCGGATGATCAACGGAAGTAATTTCAATAGTATTTACCTTTATTTTTTTCAGGGTCTCCCAGCGCCGAGCTGTTATTGAACCAAGCCGATCTTTGGACCCTGCCAGTACGGCGACTACTGGAAATCCACGATTATGCAGGTGTCTTGCTGCAACCATGCCTCCACCTCCATTATTCCCTGTTCCGCAAACTATTACTCTCATCCGAGGTGATTTTGTTGCTGCCTTAACAGGATACAATGTTTGAGTGAGGTCGGCAAGATTTCGGCCAGCCATTTCCATCATCTGTTGAAGGCTAATACCATAATCATTCAGCATTAGATCGTCAACACGCTTCATTTGAGAGACGGAAACAACAGGGGGTTGAGTTTTATTTTTCATTGATCGCAATTAATGACTTCATAAGTTTTTCAGGTGATTGATAGCCAGCGCGACGATAGATCAATTTTCCTTCTGTATTTAGACCGATCAATGTTGGCAAACTCCGTACCCTGTACTTATTCGCCAGAAAACGACCTTCAGGTGTTTCTACATCTACTTTGATTGCAATAAAATCTTCCAGTATCTTCATTATCTTGTCATCGCTGAATGAATTCACATCCATCAATTTGCAGAACTGGCACCAGTTCGCTTCAAATTTAACAATGACAGGTTTATTCTCCTCAATTCCAGTGTTGAGCGCACCTGTGAATGAAAGCGAAGTGAAGGTATTGCCATCCGCTGCGATCACTATCCCGGTCAACAAAACAATGATTGGAAAAATCTTATTTATCATCGCTATTCTCCTTCGCTAAATCTTTGTTCAACTTTAAAATGATTTTCAAGTTATAACCCTCATTTTTCCCCTAATTCTCCAATTGTATATAATCTTATTGGTTCGTTTGATTTTTTTTTCGACATTTTATTATTATGAAAAGAAAAGATGGGAAAGCCAACAAATGTAAAGCAGCTATCCCATCTCATCTCGGTTAGGGGAAAATTAGTTAATCATTACTTACATTAAGAACGTTTCCTTTAAAAGCGAAAAACAATGATACGGCTAATACTAATGTCTGGAATTCGGCCCCACCCATATTGTTGGTGCCTTCACCCCATCCTGAGGTAAAACTCCAACCGTTCGGTATATGCAGCATGAACAATGCTCCGATCATTACTACGGAAAATAGCAGTCCAGCCAGGCGTGTTGCCCAATCTGGCCCAAAACCTCCGTAGACGATCAAAATACCACCGATCGTCTCCATCATTGCAAGCATGTACACCATGAACACGGGCATACCCATTCCCTGAGCCATCATATCAGCCATTGGAAATTTTGTAAGACCATGATAGATGAAAATGCCCGCCAGGGAAAAACGCGGTAGCCAGTGCGCAATTCCAGAAAGTTTGTTAAGTGCATTCATTTATCTTCTCCTTGTGGTTATTCCTTGTTGTCTTTTTCTTAATTATAAATATTTAACTGACTGATCCCAGTAAGTTTAGAAATTTTTTCTTCGAACCTATTTAGATCAAACCCACCGAGATACCACAAACGGTCTTCTACCCAAATTGCCGGGGTTATATAACATTGCCGCTTAGGCGGCAGCAAGTCACCTCTATCAAGGTTAATTACCTGTAGATCGACCGTATCTATTTCTTTTAAATATTTTTGAAGCTGATTTTGAACAGAACTGCATATTCTGCAAGAATCACGCTTGATCAGCTGTACGATAATCTTTCCATCAAATGATTTATTCATGATGGAAAATGTAAGCTTAAACAGGGCTCTGGGTCTGTCGTCTTAGCGACACATGCCGGAATTACAGCCAGTCAACCGATTTAACCCTGAAATATCGGCGCGTATACTCCACCTTATCTTCCTGTACCATTTCGTTTAGAACAGCAGTCACTGTCTGTCTTGAAGTGGCGGTAAGATCCGCGATTTCCTGATGGGTAAGAAATGGGCGAACCATCCAGCCGTCAATAAGTTTTTTGCCGAAAGTATTGATATATCTTCTCAGGAAAGCAATAATTCGTTCCTTTGCATCCTTAAATACAAGATCTTCTATATGCGCTTCGATTTTCCTGAGGCGAAACCCTATAAATTTACTTATCTGAAGGTTTAGCTTAGGATTCATACCCATCATCTGTTGGAACATCTCCTTTGAAATGGTACAAATGACGGCATCCTCTACGACCTCAGCTATATTTTCATGGGTTTCCTGTCCAAGGATTGAGGTTTCTCCAAAGATCTCACCAGGTCCTAATAGCTGCAGAGTGGTTGTACGGCCCTCTTCTGAGACGCGTGAAATTTTTACTTTACCCTCCTTTAAGAAGTATATGGTACGATTTGGTTCTTCCGGGAAATAAAGGATCTCTTTTTTACTTGATTTTCGCATCCGGCTTCGTCGATCCAATTCTTCCATAGACGAACTATCAACCGTGTCTAATAAATTAAAATTTTGTAAATACCACAGTTTTGTCTTCTCAGCCATTATACATCCCAGGATATTATGGGGTAAATCATTGAGAAATGTAACACGTTCTTAATTATTTCGTTACTGATTCTAGGAATAAATGTTTCCTGAAAAATAATGTATTTCTCAAATCTGTTAGGAAATTGATAATAACAAATCTACCAAGTATTTGTCTGAGAATATGCTGCCATGTTCAATATACTCTTTCAATTATAAAAGAATAATGCTCTTAAAGTGAATTGATTGAAAAAATCCTTTCTTTATAGTTTACGAATTACTAAATTACTTACGTATTTCGTAAGGATTTACGTAATTCATAAATATAGTAAAAATAATAAATCATGAATAAACAACAATTTAATAAAATCGAATCCCCAAAATTCCAGCAGCTGGTTCGTACAGCTAACGATCTTTTTATGCGCCATGGTATACGGCGGGTAACCATTGAAGAGATCTGTAATACCGCCAGCGTCAGCAAAATGACATTCTATAAATTTTTCCAGAACAAAAATGATCTTGCCAAATATTTACTTCGAATCCAGATGGATGAAGGTGAAGCTCTGTTTGATGAGATCATGGGCAAGAACATACCTTTCAGGAAAAAGACGGATGAGCTTTTAAAAATGAAGATGGAAAAATTACATGAAATGAATCCTGAATACCTGAACGAAATATTAGGTGCCGTCCCTGAGATCAAGGATTATTATGTCAAGCAGGCTCATGAAACACAAAAACGAATAATTGAAGCATTTATGCAAGCCCAGGAAAAGGGTGAGATACGAAAGGATTTGAATCCGGAATTCCATATTTTCATGCTTAATCATATTTTAGAACTATTAGATGATGATCGATTAAGAAAAATTTTTCAGGATCCTATAGATCTGAGTCGTGAATTGATCCAATTCTATTTTTTCGGAATCACCGCCCGGGGGGGATAAAAAGGACATGAAACAGTTCCTGCTACTTTGGCTCGTAGCGGTGATCCCAGTTATAATGCCTGGGCAATCCAACAATTTTTCCCTGCATGGACAATTATCCAGCTGGGAAAAGTCCGTTGATCCCTTGGGATCGTCAACTCACTATTTTGGTATTCAATATATCCCAGAGTATTATGGATCCATTTCACGAAATATTGATGGAGAATTATCTTTGAACATTGCGGCCATTAAATCATTCGGAAATAACACAGATACGGATATTGAAGAAATAAAAGTAAAAGCCTACCGAGCCTGGTTGCGATTCTCGACGAATCGGCTGGATGCCCGCATCGGACTGCAGGAAATAAATTTTGGCCCCGGAAAGTTTCTACGTCCTCTTCGCTGGTTCGATCAGCTTGATCCTCGGGATCCACTACAAATTATAACTGGCATTTACGGACTTAGATTAAAATACGATTTCATGAACAATACAAATCTCTGGTTTTGGGGTTTATACGGGAATAATGATGTTAAAGGCTGGGAATCGTTGCCGACATATGAAGACAGGCCTGAGTTTGGGGGTCGAGTACAGATCCCACTATTTAACGGGGAATTGGCGTTGACATCACACTTTAGATGGTTGGACGATGCACTACTTTTCGAAGGTCAGGAAGATGACAATAAAGAGATGGGGACAAATAAACAACCTACTCCAGAAATCCGCTTTGCCATTGATGGTATTTGGGATGTGGGACCAGGAGTTTGGTTTGAATCGGTAAATGTTCAATCTGATTTGTCCACTGATCAAACTCAGTGGACAAATTTAATAACAGTGGGATTAGACTATACTTTTATGGTCGGAAATAGCCTTTTGACAACCTTTGAACATTTGGCTGTTTCACAGGATGATGTAATTTGGGAATATTCGGATCCCATTCAGACAACTGCTGCCATGATCACATATCCTTTTTCGTTGTTGGATCAATTCTCACTTATTGGTTTATACCAGTGGAAATGGGATCTGACATACATCTATCTAAGTTGGCAGCGTACTTATGACCACTGGATTATTCATTTAAGCGGTTTTACGACTCAGAACGCGAATGACCTTGAAAGAATTAATCTTGGTGGCTCACAGCTTGATCCACTGGGATTTCAATTAACGATTATTTTTAATCACTAAATCATACAGGAATGACAATGAAGAACTCAGAGTTGATTACGATAAAAGACCTGGTGAAAACATTCCCGATGGGAAAAAGGAAATTCACAGCTCTGTCAGGCGTGAATTTAGATTTCAAAGGGGGTGAGTTTACTGGTATTGTCGGTCCCAGTGGTTCAGGAAAAACCACTTTGCTGAATATTATTGGATCACTGGATGTACCGACCACAGGCACTGCTGTAGTAATGGGGCATAATATTACGGATTTATCCCAAAAAAAGGCGGCTGATCTGCGTAACCGAAATCTCGGCTTTATATTTCAGACTTACAATCTATTACCGGTTTACACGGTGTTTGAAAACGTCGAGTTACCCCTCTTGTTGCTAAAAATGTCAGCAACAAAAAGAAAAAACGCTGTCATAAAAGCCCTTGATTGGGTTGGACTTTTGGATAAAATCCGTTCACGGCCAGCTCAATTGTCCGGGGGCGAATGTCAACGGGTCTCAATTGCCAGGGCTATGGTAAAGGAACCTAAAGTTGTCTTAGCAGATGAACCGACAGCAAATCTGGATGCAAAAAATTCACATCATATTTTGCAGACAATGGAGAAGCTAAATAACGAGTTGGGCACCACTTTCATTTTTGCCACGCACGATGACAAGGTCATTCAATACCTTAGACGAAAAATCAGCCTGGAAGATGGACGCGTCGTGAACGATGAGCAAATAGACATCAAACAGTAGGGAGAATTATTATGTTAGCGTTAAAACTTGCCTACAGAAATCTTGTTGGAGCTCGACTTCGGACCTGGTTGAATGTTCTGGTGTTATCATTTACTTTTCTTGTAATAATATGGAATAAAGGGATACTGGAAGGATGGAACCAGCAAGCACGCACAGATACAATTAACTGGGAAATTGGCGGCGGACAGTATTGGCATGAACATTATGATCCGTATGATCCTTTTTCCATCGAAGACAGTCATAGCATCCTATCAGATGTTACACTCAACGCAATCGCACAGGGAACGATCACACCGATCTTAATTACCCAAGCATCCATGTATCCCGATGGACGCATTCAAAGTATTTTATTAAAAGGTGTTGATCCGTCACAGACCATTCTTGACCTGCCAACTTCATATTTAGATACGATTATCGATGAAATTCCGGCAATAATCGGGAAGCGGGCTGCCGAAAGCAGTAAACTCAAAACCGGAGATTTTGTTACGATCCGTTGGCGGGATGCAAATGGAACATTCGATGCTGCCGAAGTAAAAATTGTTTACGTTTTTAAAACCAATGTACCAACGTTAGACAATGGAACCATTTGGATTCCCTGGGAGAAACATGGAGAAATGACTCAGATGGAGAATGAAGCCACCATTTTAGTCACATCCACAGAAACCGGTTCACAAGGATCAATCCCCGGTTGGGAGTTTAAAGATCATGAATTTCTATTAACTGAAATTCGTGAAATGATCGAAATGAAATCAATTGGTGGGGCAATTTTCTTCTTTATCCTTATGTCGTTGGCAATGCTGGCAATATTTGACACCCAAGTACTGTCAATATTTCGTCGTCAAAAAGAAATTGGTACACATATTGCGCTGGGAATGACACAGCGTCAAGTTATTACATTATTTACAGTTGAGGGTGCAATGCATTCAGTTCTGGCAGCTATTCTTGCCGCTATTTACGGAATACCGTTGCTGGCTTACCAGGCATCGGTAGGATGGTCCATGCCTGCGGGCACTGATGATTACGGATTAACTATCGCTGAAACAATATACCCGGCCTACAGCATCGGGTTAGTTGTTACTACTACTTTAATTGTATTGGTCACCACTACAATCGTCAGCTACATCCCTTCACGCAGGATTTCTAAAATGAAGCCAACGGATGCTATCAGGGGGAAAATTCAATGATAAGATTTTTGATAAAAGGCTTGTTACATGATCGTCATAGAAGCTTTTTCCCAATCATAATTGTTGCCATCGGTGTATGGATTACAGTCTTTATGCAGGCTTACATAAATGGCGTTTTCACTGATATGGTGGATTACACCGCTCGCTATACGACCGGCCATGTTAAAGTTATGACCCGTGCTTATGCTGAAAACTCTGATCAAATCCCGAATGATCTGGCATTAATCGGTGTGGAGCAGCTCATGGATGATCTGCAGCATGACTATCCTGACGTCACCTGGGTAAAAAGAATACAATTTGGTGGATTACTCGATATTCCGGATGGAAAGGGTGAAACAAGAGCACAGGGTCCGGTCATTGGTCTTGGAGTTGATCTCTTCACAAAAGAAGCAACTGAAATCAGCACCTTAAACATTGAAAAGGCAATTGTGCGCGGCCGTTTGCCTCACTCTCCCGGTGAAATTCTGATAAGTGATGAATTAGCTCTGAAATTGGAAGTGAAATTAGGTGAGTCAGCTACTCTGCTTAGTTCTTCAATGTATGGTAGTATGGCGATGTACAATTTCACTGTTGTTGGAACCGTTAGATTTGGTGTAGCAATGATGGATCGCGGTGCCATGATCGCGGATGTGACTGATGCACAAATTGCATTAAATATGTTTGATGCTGCAGGTGAGATATTGGGCTATTTTGTGAATCGCGTTTACGATGACGGCCGTGCCAGCATGATGTCCGAGGAATTTAACGCACAATACATCATGAATGACGATGAATTTGCACCGACAATGGGACCATTAAAGGAATTAAGTAGTTTGGGAGAGTATCTTGATTATGCATCAAACTTTTCCGGTATTATAGTTGGTATCTTCGTCTTTGTAATGTCAATCGTTTTGTGGAATGCCGGATTGTTAGGTGGGCTTCGACGTTACGGTGAAGTTGGAATTCGATTAGCTATCGGTGAACATAAAGGCCATTTATATCGCTCACTGATTTATGAATCTATCGCGATTGGCATTATTGGATCAATTATTGGAACCGGACTTGGACTGGGATCAGCTTATTGGCTGCAGACAAAAGGCCTGGATATCAGTGCATTTATGAAAAATGTTAACATGATGATTCCGAATATATTTCGTGCATCCATAACAACTGAAACTTATTATATCGGATTTATACCGGGGCTGTTATCGACCGTCCTCGGTACTGCGTTGTCCGGGATCGGAATTTACAAGAGGCAGACCGCACAATTATTCAAGGAACTTGAAACCTGATGGAAGTTATCATGAAAAAAACACTCATTACCGCAATCTTTACCCTTCCCATGATCATTTGGACTCAGGAGTTACCCACAGCCGAAGAAATTTTACGCCGAATTGATGCGAACATTACATCGGAAAACAGGACAACAATATCAACAATGATCATCCATGGCCGGCGTGCCAGTCGAACGATGACAGCTAAGAGTTGGATACAAGGAATTGATCGATCCTATACGGAATATCTTGAACCGGCAAGGGAGAAGGGGACGAAAATGCTTAAGTTGGAAGATCAACTTTGGCTGTACGCGCCTCAATCAGACCGCATCATCCACATCGCTGGTCATATGCTTCGGCAATCCTTGATGGGATCCGATCTGTCATACGAAGATATGATGGAAGACCCAAGCCTTCTAAATATATATGATGCTGACTTACTGGGTTCGGAGATCCTCATGGATCGGGATTGTTGGGTGCTTTCCCTTCAAGCAAAAACAGATGATATTGCCTATTTTTCACGAAAGATCTGGGTTGATAAGGAACGTTATTTACCTTTGAAAGAAGAACGATTAGCAAAAAGTGGAAAACTTTTAAAAACCACTGAAATAACAGAAGTTTTTCAAATAGGTGAACGTTGGTATCCCAAACGAATGGTTTTCAAGGACAACCTGTCAAAAGGTAAGGGCACTGAATTCATTATCGACTCAATTGAATTCAACAGTGATATTCCGGATTATATATTCAGTAAGGCTTCACTCCGTCGATAATAAAATGTCTCTAATTGGGGTCTAAACTGATCGCCAATTAAGATAAGATCAAGCCTTTAAACACTAAAGGCGTTCAGGCTGAACTGAACGCCTTTTTATTACATACATAATTATTCAAACTGCATTAAAACCAATCCAGTTTATCCAAAGTTGAGATTTCTTCCTTAAGTTCCTCATGCAGTTCCTCGAGTTCATCAATATTATCTTCTAATTCCTCACCCAATTCTTCGAGATATTCGCCGCGTTCTTCCAGCTCCTCTTCGATTTCCTCGTCAAGATCCTCATCAAATTCGTCCGAATCGTATTCGTCAAATAAAAATAATTTTATAACCCTGCTCAATGCAAATACAGCAACCTGTGCTCCTGCCGCTCCCATTTTCACCCCTTCAATACCCATTTTCTTGCCAAGCGACCTGACATCATATATTGCATAATAATAATCTTCAATTAATCGTTTTTGTTTCCAATTGGTACGAATATACTTTCCGTTGACAATTAAACTGTTGTCATCCATTATTTTTACATATTCACCATCATCTTCTCGATCTGTTATGATTATTGTTCCATCTTCAACATCAATATTTACTCGGTTCAAGATGCTGTCTTCATCGTGCCAAATATGGGCTGATAGCGTTGAACATAGAATAAATACAATCGGTAATAATGGTTTCAATTTTGGTTTCGGAATCATTGTCAACCTCATACACTTTCTCATTAGACATCCTTAGAGTATGATGGTTGTCTTTGTATAAATCTAAAACTAACTAAACTTAGATTTCGTTATATTGATTTGTAACAATTAAGGTACAGTGGATGGATCCCAGCTGGTGTGCAAACCTTTATGAAATGAATTCAATAATTCCATATCATTGTCTGAGATCGAAAAATCGAATACGTCAGAATTTTCATAAATCCGGTCGGCATTTGATGATTTTGGTATTACGACGACTTCGTGTTGGAGCACCCAGCGAATTAAGATCTGAGCTGTAGTTCTTTCATATTTCTTTGCAACTGCTTTAATGGCTGGATCATTGAGCATTCTACCTTTAGTCAATGGACTGTAGGACTCAAGCTGAATATCCTGATCACGACAGAAACGCAATAGATCGTGTAGATATAGGTATGGACTGAATTCCACTTGATTAACCATCGGGACGGTGTCGCACACTTCCAATAACTCTTCCAAATGACGTCGCATATAATTACTAACACCAATTGTACGGCATTTACCTTCGGCATATAAGCTTTCCATTGCCCGCCAGCTATCCAACCGTAATTCCGGAACAGGCCAGTGGATGAGATACAGATCAAGATAATCGACCTGCAAGCGATCCAGACTGGATTGAAAAGCGTTGAGTGACCGATCAAAGCCATGATCCGAATTCCACAATTTTGACGTTAAAAAAATCTCTTCCCTCGGAATTCCACTTTCTTTAATAGCTGTGCCAATATCAGTTTCATTATTATACATCATTGCAGTATCTATATGACGGTAACCGATTTCCAGTGCCTTAAGTACGGCCTTCTTTGCTTCTCCGCCGCTGTCGGCCAAATAGGTACCAAGACCCAAAATCGGAATCTTAATACCATTATTTAATGTTATTTCTGATTGAATATTAAGCTGTCTCATACGTTTTTTATTTCACAATCAGTCAATTATACAATATCTTTATTATTCTGCTATTACCTTATATATTACTCCGCGATCTTTCAGATAGTTTAGGATGAATTGAAAATTTTCTTCGGTTGTGCCGACATATTCAGGAGGTGATATTCCAGTCCGAGAATATTTCCCCGATAGAAGAAGTTGAACTACAGCTGTACAAGTATAGCCGGTAGTACGCGCCATGGAGGAAGTGTTTGTGGATGGATCAAATCGATCCACCAGTTTGTAAACAACCGTTTTATCCTGCCCATCTACTTTTCCCGTAATCGACAGCTTCATCGCAGTCACATCAGCCTCACCAGGTCCCATTTTCCACTTTGGAAACAACAATTCTGCTGTCAAGTCAATAGGTCGTATTTGTTTATCACCAACATTAATCAAATCATAAGAGAAAAAACCTGTATCCCGTAAAACTTTCACATATTCTATCGTACCAGGATAGCGCATGGTTTTTTCGATCATATTTGGTATGTCCATAGTTTTCAAAAGCGATCGAAGTCCGTCAGAATTCAAGGCCTCAAGGGTGCCAAGTTCCTCAAATTCCACCAATTCCGCACCAGATAAAGCTTCTTTTGTAACCAGCTGTCCGTTCAATACAAATCGTGCGGGACGTAGATATTCCTCGATCACATCCAGGGGAGAAAAAACGGCCTTGTATTCCCAAGGCCATTCCCGTTTAATGGGGAGTCCGCCAACCAGGCATTCAAAAGCATTCACTGCCATTCTTGCATTATAATAACCCAATATAATATTACTCATTCCCGGAGCAACGCCGCAGTCTACTACTGCGGTGACATTATTCTTTTTTGCCAGTTCATCCAATACGAATACATCTTCCGGAAAAAACGAAATATCAACAATATCTTTCCCTATTTCAATCACGGTTTTCAATGTTGCAAAACCCATAAATCCCGGGATCGCACCGATGACGATATCGCAATCTTTTATAACTTTTCGAATAATTTGCGGATCAGATAGATCCGCTTTTACAGCCTTCACACCAGCTATCTCACTGACCATTTTAATGGCTCTATTGTCCACATCAACCGCAGTCACATCATGAGTATTATTGAGATCCGCAATCATAGTTTTTCCAACAAGTCCGGCCCCGAGAACGACAATTTTTTTCCCCATTATCCTTATCCTTCTAAATACATCCTATAATCACCCATAAACGTAAGGGTAATTATCGCTGTGAATCTAACTAATTGATCCTTATTCAAACCCTGATAATCGTTATTTTACGGGATTAACGACATCCTTGAAGGGCACTTGGATTCTACTTATTTTTATGCTTACCATGTCGGAAATGTACGATTATATCATTATTGGTTCAGGGTTCGGGGGATCTGTTGCAGCCCTTCGATTATCTGAAAAAGGGTACCGTGTATTAGTCATTGAACAGGGAAAACGTTATCGCCCGAAAGATTTCCCTAAGACCAATTGGAATTTTAGAAAATACTTCTGGATGCCAAAGCTTGCTCTGTATGGGATCCAGGCATTAACCCAGTTGAAACATATTTTTATTTTGCATGGAACCGGTGTTGGCGGCGGAAGTCTTGTATACGCCAACAACCTGCTGGTTCCGCCTGATGAGGTCTTTCAGGATCCTCGCTGGAGCGACACCCATTGGAAATCCCGTCTGGAACCATTCTATAAACGTGCGCAGAAAATGCTGGGAGCTGTTCCAAGTAAAATTACGACACCTGCCGATGACATCTTAAAAACCTGTGCCGATGAAATTGGTAAAGCAGATACCTTTCATGTAAACGATGTGGGAATTTATTTCGGTGAAGAGAATGTCACAGTGCCTGATCCTTATTTCAACGGAAAAGGACCGGATCGTACCGGATGTAACCTTTGTGGCGGATGCATGGTTGGCTGTCGCTACGGGGCAAAAAATACACTGGATATGAATTATCTCCATCTTGCAGAACTATTGGGTACTATAATTCTGCCGGAATTCCAGGTTGTTGATGTGAAACCTGCTTCCCGTGGGGGCTATCGAGTTCGAACAAGAAAAGTCACCGGTATGCTTGGAAAGAAGATTGATTTTCACAGCCAGGGGGTGATTTTTTCCGGGGGAGTTCTGGGAACAGTTAAATTGCTGTTGAGATGCAAAGAATCAGGCTCATTGCCTAATATTTCCGACCAACTTGGAAATTACATAAGAACTAACAGTGAGGCTCTGGTGGGAGCAAAAGCTGGAAATGATGATATTGATTTTTCCAAAGGAATTGCCATTACTTCCGGAATATACCCTGATGAAAACACTCATATTGAAACCGTGCGTTACGGGGCAGGCCAGGACGCCATGTCGGGACTTGCAGTATTATTAACAGGAGGAGGACCACCGTGGCCCCGGGTAGTGCGCTTACTTGCAACGATACTGCGCCACCCATTTCAGTTTATAAAATCCTTGAATCCATTTGGATGGGCAAAAAGAACAACAGTCCTGCTTGTTATGCAAACGATCAGTAATTATCTACGCTTTGAATACAAATCCCGATGGTGGCGATTGGGAGGGAAATCTATGAATTCAAACTGGCACACTAATGAGAAAGTGCCAGCATATATACCAATAGCAAACGATTTTGCAAAACGGTTTGCAAGGCATGTTAACGGCACGGCTTTCAGCGTATTACCGGAAGTTATTTTTAATACCTCAAGTACAGCGCATATTTTGGGCGGCTGTATAATGGCTGAATCTCCGATTAAAGGAGTGATAAATTTCGATAGTGAGTTACACGGTTATAAAAATCTGTATGTGATTGATGGATCCATGGTCCCTTCTAATTTAGGTGTTAATCCAAGTCTGACGATCACTGCCCTGGCAGAATATGTCATGGATCAATTCCCTGATAAAAAGAATGAAAACACAAACGATGAGTAAACATGAAAAAATTTGGCAGTCAATCTGAAATTAAACCAATCCGGACACTTTTACTGAAGCACCCATTGGATGCCTACGAGTCCCAACAGAACATCGACAATCAATGGGCATCATTAAATTACATGTCACCACCTGAAATGGATAAATCTATATCTGACTATAACAACTTTGTGGAATTGTTGGGACAGTTTGATATTACTATTACTTTTCTGCCTAAAAATTCCGGGACCACCCTTGATTCGGTCTATACCCATGATCCGGTTGTTATATCTAATAGTGGGGCGATCCTATGCAATATGGGAAAACCTGAGCGGACTGGTGAACCGTCGGCGATTGAAAACTATTTGAATAATTTGAGTATTCCCATCCTGGGGAGAATAAAGGAACCGGGTCTTCTGGAAGGGGGAGATGTGGTCTGGCTGGATGAAAGGCACGTCGCAGTTGGGGAAGGTTATCGCTCTAACAAAGGAGGCATTGATCAGTTCCGAGAACTGCTCAGCGACCTCGTGGATGAAGTGCTCATTGTACCATTACCTCACTGGGATGGACCACAGGATTGCCTGCATCTGATGTCAATGATCAGTCCTTTGGATACTGACCTTGCTGTGGTTTATTCGCGTATGATGCCGGTACCATTTAGGTCCTGGCTGTTAGCTCATGGTTACACTCTCATCGATGTCCCTGATTCTGAATTCAACACTATGGCCTGTAATATCCTTACGGTCGGACCACGGAGATGCGTCATGCTTGCAGGAAATCCGGAAACACAGGCACTATTAAAAAAAAATGGTGTTCAGGTCTGGACTTATGACGGATCTGAAATATCAATTAAAGGTGCTGGAGGGCCGACCTGTTTAACACGGCCGCTGCTTAGAGAATCTTAATGGCTCTAAAGGGAAATAACTCGAACTTCCTTCTGCGGTGTAGATAAAAATCTTGCGCCTTGCTCTGTTATAACGACCATCTCTTCGATCGTAACAATCCCATGTCCGGGTA
>JAZGBQ010000179.1:0-7222 GCA_036476435.1 Fidelibacterota bacterium | reverse complement strand
ATCGATTGGTCAGATAATTTTTATAATTCTTGGTGTTGGCATAATGGTTGCGTTAAAAATGATCTTTAATTAACTGGTTGAAAACGTGATTTTCCTGTCTAATCAAAAAAGTGACATTATGTAAATTCCAATATGGAATTATCGGAATTAAAAGAACAATTCACCTCAACTCAAGCGAGGTATCTTGAACTGCGGAGGCATCTTTGACCTTGCCTCTAAAAAACAAGATCTAGAAAAACTTAGAACAAAATCCCTCTCGAAAGATTTCTGGGACGATAATACCAAAGCCACATCCATTTTACGTAAGATATCCCGTTTAGAACATGATCTGGATCTTTGGTCAAATTTGGAACTGCGCCATGGTGATTTAGAGGTTTTATTTGAATTTGCCGAAGATGGTGATGCAAAACCGGAAGATATCGCATCTGAACTTGACCAATACAGTTCTATCATTGATAATGTGGAGTTGCAACTGATGCTTGGTGATTCAAATGACACGCTGGGTGCAATTCTTACAATACATCCGGGTGCCGGTGGAACTGAAAGTCAGGATTGGGCTGAGATGCTCTATCGATTATATGGACGCTGGGCTGAGCGTGCTGGGTTTAAAATAAAAATCTTGGACTTTCAACCTGGTGATGAGGCTGGTATAAAAGATGTTACTATTGAAATAAAAGGTGAATATGCATACGGTTTATTGAAAGCTGAAGCTGGTGTACATCGATTAGTTAGGATCTCACCGTTCGATGCTGCAAAACGAAGACATACCTCATTTGCCTCAGTATTCGTTTACCCGTTGACTGAAGACGAAATTGAAATAGAGATCAATTCAAATGATATCAGGATAGACACGTATCGCGCTAGCGGAGCCGGTGGACAGCATGTCAACAGGACCGATTCAGCCGTACGAATTACACATATGCCTACAGGAATTGTAGTTCAATGCCAGAATGAACGGTCACAGCATAAAAACAAAGCTCAAGCGATGAAGGTGCTTAAAGCCAGACTCTACAAGTTTGAAATTCAAAAGGAGAAGGAAGCTGCTCAAGAATTTGAGAACCAGAAAATGGACATTGGCTGGGGTAGCCAAATTCGTTCTTATGTATTCCATCCATATAACCTGGTCAAAGACCACCGTACAAAGCATGAATCGAGTAATGTACAAGCGGTAATGGACGGTGATATCGATCCGTTTATAAGAGCTTGGTTAGTTAGTCAGATTACATAACAGAAGAATTTTTTCCAGGAATAGAATCATGACAGATGAACATAAAAGTTTGAATCAGATAATTGAGTTCCGAAAAGAGAAACTTACAAAACTTAAAGAAAACGGAGTCAATCCTTATCCGGTGTCCTACCAGGTTTCACATAGTGCGGTTGATATAATTGATCAGTTTGATAAGTTTAATGATAAGACGGTCCGTGTTGCTGGGAGAATAATGTCACTGCGGAAAATGGGGAAGGCAGCATTCTGCCATATTCAAGATCAAACAACTCGGTTGCAGATCTATGTAAAACGTGATGACCTAGGACAAGATGAATACCAGAATTTTAAATTACTGGACATTGGAGATTTTATAGGCGTTAAGGGATACGTGTTCAAAACAAAAACTGGTGAAATATCAGTACATGCCCAAAAAGTAACCATACTTTCCAAAAGCATTCGACCCATTCCGATAGTTAAAGAAAAGGAAGGTGAAGTGTATGATGCTTTTGGTGATAAAGAACAACGCTATCGGAATCGACATATTGATCTAATTGTCAATCCCGACGTTCGCCAGGTCTTTATTCAACGGGCAAAAATTATCTCGGAAGCACGCACATATCTGGAAAAGCATGGGTACATTGAGGTCGAGACTCCAGTTTTGCAACCTTTATACGGTGGCGCCAACGCTCGACCTTTTGTTACACATCATAATACCCTCGAGCAGGACCTTTATCTCCGAATAGCAGTTGAGCTGTATCTGAAAAGGTTGATCATAGGTGGATTTGATAAAGTGTATGAGCTTTCTAAAATATTTAGAAATGAAGGAATGGATTGGAATCACAATCCTGAATTTACTATGCTTGAATTCTACCAGGCCTATGTCGATTATGAGTTTATGATGGATTTTGTCGAGGATCTTATCCGATCAATAGCTGAAAAGTTTGGTGGATTAAAACGGACCTGGTGTGGTAAAAAGATAGATTTGAAAAAGCCTTTCATGCGAAAACCGATCCTAGAGTTGGTTAAAGAACATACTGGTCATGATGTTTCCGCAGCTGATCTTACTGAATTTAAAAAGATATATAAATCCCTTGATCTCGAATTACCTGATGAAACACAATATGGTATTTTGTTAGATGATCTGATGAGTCAGGCCGTTGAACCAAACCTGATTCAACCTGTTTTTGTCATAGATTACCCTAAAGCAGTATCACCGTTGGCAAAACCGCACAGAAGCGGTGATGCAAACATTGTTGAGCGTTTTGAGCTGTTCATTGGCGGTATGGAATTTGCGAATGCGTTTTCAGAATTGAATGATCCAATCGATCAACGCAAACGTTTTGAAGATCAAATGCAGTTACGTATCCAAGGGGATGAAGAAGCCCACCCGCTGGATGAGAACTTCCTTGAGGCAGTTGAGTCGGGAATGCCGCCAACAGGGGGAGTCGGAATTGGAATCGACAGGCTTGTGATGCTATTAACGGAAACAAATTCAATCAAAGATGTCATCCTTTTCCCTGCGATGCGAACCTGACAATGACAAATTCCCAACGCCAGATGAAACTCATTTATTAATTGTATACATCTATGAAATTTACCTATCAAATTGCTGCGCGTCACCTGCGGTCACCGCAAAAGGGAAGTTTTTCAACATTTGCAGGCATACTCGCGATTTTTGGGCTTGGATTGGGCATTTCGGCATTGATATTAACATTTAGCATTATTGAGGGGTTTGAACAGGCGATATCCCAGAAAATCGCCCAGTTTGACGGACATTTGAGAATTGATCATTTTCTGGATATCCCATTCAGTGAAGCTGATCCCTTTCTCGATAGCGTATTAGTCGCCAGTCCAGTTGATATTCAGACAGCGGCATATATTCAAAACCCTGCTTTACTTAGGAAAGGATCTAGTGCCGAGGGCGTAGTTGCGGTGGGTCTGGATGCTGGAAATGGACATTTTGAAGGATTGCAATCAATTATAGTTGACGGAAATAGTACACTTAGTCCCGGGAATATCGTGATTGGGAAAAGGCTTGCAGATAAACTGGGTATTATTCTAGGGGACCGTCTTGTTCTGTTTGATCTTTACTCAATGGGGCAATTGGGTTCCAGAAAGCGTTTGAAACAACTGACGGTTGTAGGATTATTTCACTCCGGATTATTGGAATACGACCGCACGATTACCTATTTGAATATTCACGATGCACAATACCTCTTTAATATGGAGCATAAGGTATCTGGGCGGATAATTACTCTGATTGAACCGAAAGAATTAAATACTTTAAGAAATCATCTGAATGATTTTCTTAGTTACCCTTACTTTATGTTATCTTGGAAGGAAAAACATCGAATTTTGTTTGATTGGATAGCACTACAAAAATGGCCCATCCTTATTATTTTCGGATTAATTGCGTTTGTCGGGGTGGTCAATATAATCTCGTCCCTATCAATGATAATCTTTGAAAAATTCCGTGAGATAGGGATTCTTAAAGCATTAGGATTTTCGAACAAGATCATAAAACAGATATTTCTGATTGAGGGAATTATAATTGGCGGTTTAGGCTCAATCATTGGGTGCGGTATTGCTTTAGGAATAGCAGTTTTACAGATAAAATTCCAAATTATTTCAATTCCTGAGGACATATATTTCATGGATCACATTCCTATTGGTATTGACTGGATGATGACTTTGATGATATTTCTGATGGGAATTTTATCAGCTATGCTGGCGGCCTTCTGGCCTACCCTGAAAGCCGGGAGTATTCAACCAGCGGAGGCCATGCGTTACGAATGAAGTTATCGACGTTCTTAGCAAAACGATTTATGCTGGGAGGAAAGGGGGCAGGTACAAGCAGATTTACAGGCTGGATAGCCATAAGTGGAATGTCCATCGGTTGTCTGACACTCATCATGTCCATATCCATTCTAAATGGTTTTGAAAATAGAGTGAAAGAAAAGATAATTGGTTTTGAAGGAGATATTAGAATTACCTATACTAAATCTGTTAAACAAAAGGAAGATATTCACAACTTCCTGGTCAATTATAAAGAAATTAGTGTTGTCATGCCCTTTATGGAAAGAGATGGGATTATAATTGGAGCAGGAAATGAATCACGTATGGTGACTTTTAAGGCTGTTGACATAGATAAGACAAATTCATTCTATCACTTGGGGCTAAAAGACTACGGGACAAAGTCAGGACAAAACAACATCTTCATCGGGCAGCTGCTGGCCGATCGTTTAAACCTGGAACCGGGAGCACGAACGCGGATCATGAGCCCGATTGACACTCCCATTCAGGTAGGAATCCCCAGGCGCATCCAGACCGTTGTACGGGATATCTTTTTAATTAATATCCTGGACTATGATGACAGACTGGTATTTATACCGATGGAAATTGGTAAATCACTCTTCACGAGGAAACAAGGTATTGATGGTTATGACATTCGTCTGCATGAACAAGAAGATACTGATATTGTAAAAGTAAAACTCATCCATCAACTTGGAGAAGGAGTTATTGTTGAAAGTTGGGGTGACCTCCACAAAGGTCTGTTTCAAGCCATGCGGATGGAGAGAATTGGAGCAATCCTTGTTCTAAGTCTTATCATTTTGGTCGCCGCGTTCAATCTAACATCTACATTAGTATTAGTAACCTATCAGAAAGTACGAGAAATAGGTATTTTACGAACATTAGGGGCGTCCGTAAATCTCATTCGGTCAGTATTGATAAAACAGGGATTTCTCATCGGCGGTACAGGAGCGTTGATCGGGATCATACTGGGACTGGTATTCGTACTGGTTCAAAATACCTGGCATCTGATTCCTTTACCAGGAGAGATTTATGCATTTGACTGGTTACCAGTTGAACTGATGGTGCGTGATATTTTTATAGTCCCTGTAATCGCATTGATATTGATTTATGTTTCATCTGCTATTGCAGCTAAAAGAGCAATGGCAATAGAACCAAAGGAGGCAATTCATTTAGAAAAATGATACTCAAAGCGCAAAATATTAAAAAATCATACCATAATGGACAAAAGGAGTTGAAGGTATTAAAGGGTTTGGATCTTGAGATACGACACCACGAGATCGTGACTGTGATGGGTCCGTCAGGATCCGGAAAATCAACATTGCTCAACATTTTGGGCACTCTGGACGTTCCTGACTCAGGGGAGTTATTTATTCACGACCTTCCCATTTCAGACATTAAAGGAGATAATCTTGGCAAATTAAGGAATCGCCATTTAGGATTTGTTTTTCAATTTCACCATTTACTCCCCGAATTCACTGCATACGAAAACGTGATGATTCCGGCAATTTTAGCAAAAAAAGAAAATATACTAGAGACTAAAGCTTTGGAATTATTCAATTATTTGGGATTATATGATCGACGTGATCACTATCCATCGCAGTTATCAGGTGGAGAACGATCAAGAGTTGCAGTAATGCGGGCTCTCATAAATCAGCCGGACCTAGTACTGGCGGATGAACCAACCGGGAATCTGGATGTTGAGAATGCTCAACGTATGATTGAATTGTTTCAAAATATTTGTAAAGATTTTAACCAGGCAATGATAATTACAACCCACAATTTAAAAGTGGCTCAGATAGGAAGAACACGCTGGGAAATAATGAATGGAATTCTGGTCCCGCTGAATAGTGTTTGATACTATTCTTT
This sequence comes from Fidelibacterota bacterium, assembly GCA_036476435.1. Lineage (GTDB taxonomy): Bacteria > Fidelibacterota > Marinisomatia > Marinisomatales > JAHJCW01 > JAZGBQ01. Next base: position 1,335 of record JAZGBQ010000179.1, on the reverse strand, counting down.
TGAGTCACTACTTTAGATCGTCATGAAAGAAAAATTTTCCACACGAGTGCAAACCATCATGAAACATTCCAAGAAGGAGGCAATTCAGCTTGGTCATAGCTTTGTAGGATCAGAACATCTTTTGCTGGGGCTTTGTCATTTGGATAGTGGTTTATCGCTTAAGATCATTGATGTCTTAAACAGCAGTTGTGACGATATTCGCTCAGTTGTAAATGAAATGATTAAATCTTCAGGCGGTACCATGACGCTTGGACATCTTCCACTAACAAGAAGGGCTGAGAGGATCCTTAGAAATGCTTATAATGAAGCCGTTTCGATGGGATTAAATCTTGCGGACGATGAGCATTTGTTATTGGCCATGCTTCGCGAAAATGAAGGTATAGCTTTCGAAGCGTTACATTCATTTAACCTTGATTATGAAAGTACCAAGAGCCTTATACAGGATAAACCTGGCTCGGAGGAAAATTATAAATCTAAGAGAAGTGTGATAGTTCAACATACAAAATTACCGGCATTGGAACATTTTTCTAGAGATATTACAAGGTTGGCAGCCAACGACGAACTTGATCCAGTAATCGGTCGTCGTAATGAAATAGAAAGAGTTTCTCAGATCCTAACCAGACGGAAAAAGAATAATCCGGTACTAATAGGTGAGCCAGGTGTTGGGAAAACCGCAATTATTGAAGGGCTGGCAAGAAAGATCGCTCGAAAATCAGTACCACATTTATTAAGAAATAAGCGAATCCTGGCCTTGGACCTCGCCGGTATTATTGCCGGTACAAAATATCGGGGGCAATTCGAAGAGCGAATCAAAACAATTATGCAGGAACTAGAATCTTCCAAAGGAATTATTTTGTTTATTGATGAATTGCACACTCTTGTTGGTGCAGGATCTGCAGCGGGTTCTCTGGATGCTTCCAATATGTTCAAACCAGCCTTGGCACGAGGAGATGTCCAATTTATTGGGGCGACAACATTTGATGAATATCGGCAATATATAGAAAAGGATGGGGCGCTTGAAAGAAGATTTCAAAAGATCATAATTAATCCGCCTTCAACCGAAGAATCTGTTGCAATCCTGAACGGATTAAAGCCTCATTATGAAAAGCACCATAATGTGAAATATAGTAAAAAGGCAATTAATGCATGCGTCCACTTATCTCAGCGTTATATCAGTGATCGTTTCCTCCCGGATAAGGCAATTGATGTTATGGATGAGACTGGTTCAAAAGCGCGATTACAAAATATGGTTATTCCAAAACAGATTTTGAAAATCGAACACGATATTGAAAAAGTCAGGCAAAAGAAAGAAATTGTTATATCTGATCAAAATTT
>JAZGBQ010000178.1:0-2834 GCA_036476435.1 Fidelibacterota bacterium | reverse complement strand
AACACCTGTTTTTACAGTACTTAATTCCGTTCTTTCAAGGTCACTTCTTCCAGCCGAATATTTAATATATTTATCAATTTCCTGCTTCTGGTCAGAAGTTGTTATTTCCTGGACAAGATCATGTTCTGGTGAAAGGACCATATAGGTTGCACCGAACAAAGTATCAGACCGTGTTGTAAAAACAGTAAGAGTTTGATCACGCCCAACAATTTTGAAATCAACGTCAGCACCTTCTGATTTTCCGATCCAATTAACCTGTTGGATTTTTATTTTCTCCAGAAAATCAACCGTATCAAGATCGTTAAGCAGTCTTTCTGCATATTTTGTGATTTTGAGCATCCACTGTTCGATCCGACGTTTTTCAATATCACCGCCGCATCGTTCACATTTGCCGTCCACGACTTCTTCATTTGCCAATCCGATTTTACAGTTTAAACACCAGTTGATCGCTATTTTTGATTTGTATGCTAATCCCTTTTCAAAAAGTTTTATGAAGATCCATTGCGTCCATTTGAAATATTCCGGATCCGTGGTCGATAATACACGATCCCAATCAAATGAAAATCCCAGTGCACGCATTTGTCGTGTAAATTTTTCAATATTTTGACGGGTAATTATTGCCGGATGGATACCGGTCTTAATGGCATAATTTTCTGAGGGCAGTCCGAATGCATCAAAACCCATTGGAAATAGAACATTATAGCCCTGCATTCGTTTTTTCCTGGATAATATGTCAAGAGCCGTGTATGATCGGGGATGGCCAACATGCAGACCATCGCCTGACGGATAAGGAAATTCAACCAGGCAGTAGAATTTTTCCTTTTCTGAGAAATCCTCGGCTTGAAAGATCTTTTTCTCTTCCCAACAGGATTGCCACTTTTTATCTATGGCTTTATGATCAAATTTTTTGTCAGGCATCAGTATTACATTTTTAAATCGTTGTCGGGGTGGGGAGATTTGAACTCCCGACCTCGTCGTCCCGAACGACGCGCGCTAACCGGGCTGCGCTACACCCCGTTTTTCCTATTTGATAAGTGTATGAATGTAACGTGGATTGTCCTCTTCAAACAACTAAATGAGATATCTCACGACGACGAAACCGCCGATGAGCAGGATTGTGAACAATATTGCCAACAGGTTGAAATACCTATCAATGAATTCCCTTATTGGTTCACCAAAGTACCAGATCAGCCCTCCGATCAGAAAGAACCGAGCTGATCGACTGATGAGTGATGCCATCAAGAACATTGTAAAATGGATATTAAAAGCTCCGGCTGTTATGGTAAATATTTTATATGGAATCGGAGTAAAACCTGCCGTGAAAATGATCCAGAAATTCCAGGTTTCGTACATACTTTGAACTTTATAAAAGACATCGCTGGTGAATCCCGGAATATGATTAAAGAAAAACAAAGCAGTTGTGGAGAATTGACCTGCATCCTGCCACCAGATAAAGTAACCAATGCCATACCCGAGGATAGCTCCGGCAACCGAAGCAATCGAACAAAGTCCGGCAAAAGCCAGCGATCTTTTTCTTGCACCAAGAGCAAGGGCAATAAGTAATATGTCAGGAGGAATTGGGAAAAATGATGACTCCGCAAAAGCCAGTATAAACAAAATTGCCGGGCCATGGGGGCTGTCAGCCCAGCTTAAGACCCAATCATATAATCTGCGGAATACCTTCATGACCAAAGTGATTAAAATTCGGAAAAGGTTTCTCTGACAATTTGAAAGTGTACAGAATCCAGTTCCTGTCCCTCATCATTCACTATAACGACTTCCCAATCTCCAACCCATTCGGGTTTTATATTTAGTTTGCTCCAGCAGCGCCACCTTATTGATACACCGATAGGAATTTCAATTTCCGATATTATTTGCTCTTTAAATTTCCAAATATGAGAAATAGTAGTACTGTCATCAAGATTGAAAACAGATGTAAAACAATTTATTGTTCCAACAAATTGGTTAAATCGAACGGAAGTTTCTCCCGGTGTTCTTTCGTCGATCTCTCTGGTCATTGAAATTGAATTTATCTTTAATAATTCAGTTGAAATAATCTGCGAATTATCCGTATCAGCAATGGAATCTGAAGAAATATTTCTATCCCTTTGGATAAAAACACTGTCGGTTTCAGGATTCAATTCATTTTCCTGACGGGAGTTTTGTGAGAAATTTTGATCTACAAGTTTGGAATTAGAGCTCTCCCTGAACATGTATGTAATCAACATTAAATATCCTGCTATGAGTAGCCAGGTGACCAATCTAAGTCGCAGAAAGAAAGCCGCAGCTACAAGGATCAGGGTGATTATAGTGATATATGTAACAGCTAACAGCATTAGTGATCTACTCTATTCAAATACTTTTCTACTTCCATGTTCCTTATACGGTAAACAAAAATAATCTCAGGACCTCAAAATAGTCATCTGTTTCAAACCGAATTGTATTTGGGTCAATTAAGGTCGCACCAGGAAAGAAGGAACTTCTATATGCATGTGGATGCTGTTTAAAACAAATATCAACAGTGAAAGTGTCGGGAAGTTTTAAGATACAAGATTCCATATTACTTTCTAAAGCTTTTTCAACTCCCTTTCTAATTTTCAAAATAGATTGATTTGGATTAATAGATATAGTTGAATCGCCTGATCCTCTCAATACCGGCACGGTTGTAATATTTGGATTAATCTCCCGGATCTCCTTACAAAGTCCTTCATCTCCGGATGCAAATACGACAGGAACAGAATGTAAAGCAGCGATTAAACCGTTTATCAGAAACTCTGAAGCATGTTGTTCATTGACCTTTATGGACATTATCTTTCTGCTGACAAATGTATGTG
>JAZGBQ010000177.1:0-2472 GCA_036476435.1 Fidelibacterota bacterium | reverse complement strand
TGTTTCGTAGTTTGTTCTTAGTTTGTCATTGTCAGATGTTAAATCCTGAATCTTTTTATCAGGTGCTATTTTAGCATCTTCGATAACCTTAGTTTTAAAGGCTGATACAAATGTTTTTGCATCTTTATAACCTTCAATTTCATAACCGGATTCATTTTTCATGGCTTTGAATGCCATTTCTTCACCGGCTGTCTTTCCGCTTTTGTATTCAGCGTCTTTTAAGTTCTTATTATACGTTTCAAATTCTGCTTTAGTGTAGATGATATTATCCTCACTTTTTACAATCAGTTTATCTGATTCAATTTTGACCTCTCCTGTTTCAATTGCCTTAGAAACTAGGTCTTGTTCCATCTCAATGATGATTCCATTAAGATTAAATTTTATTTTGTCCATTTTGTTAATTTATATGAGCCCATCTTTTACCTGTAATAATGTAGCCAATGGCGCTCTGTGTAACATTAAATAATTTCCCTAATTCATTGTAAGTATATTTCCCCATACTATACAAATCTCTTATTTTTGTAATGTCCGTATCTTTTAATTTAGAATTATAATGCTTCTCCCCTTGTGGTGAATTTTTTAATCCTTTCTCAATAGCATGATTTGTATTGTGTTTCGCATCACACCATTCAAGATTAAAAACATTATTGTCATTTTTAACTGCGTTCCTGTGATTTATTTCAGGATAATTATTATAATTGTCAAGGAATGTCATTCCAACCAACCTGTGAACCTTAACAGTATTTACACATCCATCCTTATGTAATGACACTATGCAATAACCGTCTTTGTCAATATGTTGGGATAAAACCTTTCCACTTATTTTCTTTGGACTGCCACCTTTACCAAATACCATCCTATCAACACTTCTAACTTCACCAGTGTTTGATGCCTGATAATATCCTTCATATCCAGGAATGTATATCCAATAAATGTCAATTATCATTATTCACTGTCTTTAATTAGTTCTGCAAGTTTTTCGGTTTTAATATTCTTCGCATAAGTCAATCCCATTTCATCAGCTTTCGCTTTCAGTTTATCCCTTTCTGATAGTTCCGGTTTTGGATTAAGTTTTTCGTCCCTCGCTTTGGTTGCTTCTTTGTCAATAATATACAACCTGCCGGATGTTTTCCAGTTCTTATTCATTTCATTCACATAGTCCATATGAACTTTCGCATTAGTTCTTTCCTCCTTTGCGATTAAATCCTTGCTAAAATTATCGCCATCTTTACCCAGACGTACGAGTTTAGCTACTACTATCTTTTCCATTATTCATTGTTTTGTGAGTCTTTCAACTCTGTTAATTTCTTCTCAATAAATTCATTCATTTCTTTGGCTAATTGTTCATCTGTTTTCTTTTCAAACATTTCTGCTGTTAAAGTTTCCCACCAGTCACCAAATAGCATTTTCTTTTGAGCTGCTTCGTTTCCAAACACATCTTTCACCATATCAATAGTGTAATGCACAAACGGTTCAAGCATCGCTTTTAGAATTTCAATCCTTAATGTTACCGGATCGTTTTTATATTTGGCTGTTAGGTATTCTCTCAATTTCCTGTCGAGTATTGTTACCCCGTCCTGAGCCTCTTTTGATTTATGATATTCTTGTAATAAGAATTCAGGCGGTTGGATTATGTAATTCCTTCCGTAATGAATACTTGAAACATTTTCGTCCTTTTTCTTGGTAGTGAATAGAAAGTTTGCGATAAGTTCAGTTATGTAGTGTTCAACCCATTCGGCAACATCCCCATACTTATTTAAACGATTCATTACTGGTTGAGCATCTAACCAAACTTCAGTAGCCGTTTTTTCAACGTTGCTGTCAAGTTTAGATTTATGTGATCCCCAATGAGCTTCATACATTCCGATTTCTTCCGACTGTAATTCATTATTAAATTGATCCATTATAGTTTCTGGAGCTGGCAACCAACCTGCTATATCCGGTGTTACTATTGGTTCTTCATTATCTTCTGGTAATGGGATTAAAACTTCATCAGTCACGTCTCTATCCAATTTCCATCCAGTATTATCACAATCAGGACATTGTTTATCACCTACTTTCAGTGTTCCTGTACACGTTGGGCATTTTGATCTGTATCTCCAAAAAATAGGATTCCATAATAGAAACTTATATAGTGTTTTATTGGATTGATCTCTAAGATAATGCTGTTCTGTCTCAACTATTGAATCAATAGGACTCAATGCATTAAAAACACCTAATTTCTGTATATCTGAATTAACAACACCAGGAACACGCCCGAAAGGATGATCGAAAGTTAATTCTTCAACTAAAACATAAGTGCTACCCTGTTTTTTGAATGTCCAATCTTTTTCGTCATCAACAAATCGTATCAATTCAATAACTTCCGATCCGATCGCGGGATTCATTACTTTTTTAGGCTCGAATAATATCCATTTTAAAGCCTGTCCATCTTTGTGATAATTACGTATTTTAGTTATTTCTTTGTAAGTG
>JAZGBQ010000176.1:0-2394 GCA_036476435.1 Fidelibacterota bacterium | reverse complement strand
CTTAGATCCGATCAATAATAAGGCTTGACCCTTCTTGATAACAACATTCGGTGCGGGATTAATAATTACGTTACCACTTTCCTCTAATACTCCTACAATCATGAGGTTGTATTTTTCATGAATGCCCGATTCATTAACATGTTTGCCATCGAGAAATTCCATGTCACTAACCTGGAATTTCTCGATCACCATATCGAGTTCATGGCGCGGGGATGAAATCGTCACGGCATCCTCAATGTATGGTGCTAATAATAATTCAACCATGCGATGCCCCCCGGCTGTGTACGGATTGACCACCTTATTTGCGCCAGCACGATATAACTTCTTTTCAGTATCCGGATTACTGCAGCGGCTCAATAAAAAAGCATCAGGATTCAAATTTCTTGCTGACATTGTGACAAACAAATTATCCTGATCTGTCCCTAAGGTGACGACAATACCCTTTGCATTCTCCGCACCAACTTCCGTTAAAGTTTCATCTAAAGTGGCATCACGCTTTGAATATCTATAGCCAAGTTCACGTAACTCTTCAGCTTTTGAATCATCAATATCTATCACCGCAAATTTCTCATTTAATTGATATAATTCATTTGCTATGATCATCCCCATTTTCCCGAATCCGCAAATAATATAATGGTCCTTCATTTTTTTGATCTTATTTATAAGTCGTTTTGATCTTTTTTGTTGAAACTCCAAAATTTCTTCTCCAAGTTGTGACACCATAACGGCTACTCCACTTACTCCAAAAATTATTACAATCATTGTCCAAATTTTACCAATCTCAGATAACACATGGACCTCACCAAATCCAACAGTTGATAGTGTGATCACTGTCATATAAATGCTGTCAGTAAAGGACCACTCCTGATCTCCAATCATGTAAAATCCCACAGAACCAATGGTTATGAGAATACTAAAATAACTAAGAAAAATAATACTCTTTCGATGCATTCAGCTAATTTCCTGATACAATACTTTTAATCCATTCATGATACTTTAAATCGCAATTCGACAGTGTTACTGTAATAATTTCCGGGACTTCATAAGAGTGATGTTCCCGCAACTGACTGTATACATCTATCTCATTAATTTTTAATGTTTTAATAATGATCATATATTCATTATCTTCACGTATATTTCCTTCCCAGTGATATAATGACGTAGTCTTTGGTACGATATTTACGCAAGCCGCAATTTTATCTTTCAGTAGTATTTTAGCAAGAAATTTACTTTCTTTATACGTTGCTGCAGTAGAAAATATCAAGATTGGCGTGTTCTTATTAGTTTCCATCGTTCTTACCCCAAAATATAGAATTCTATACTGCGATCAATCTAAACAAACTCCGCATTGCCCCGGGGTTGGTTGATCAGTTCTAAAACGCTTTATCAACTTATATAATATTAGACTAAAAATTTTTCAATTATACCATTATTCTGTTATTTCAATAATAACATCCTCTTGGTGACGGAAAAATCATCAGCTCTTAATTCATACAGATAAATTCCGCTGCTCATATACTTACCTGATGAATTTTGACCATTCCAGAATACTTCATGCGATCCGGCTTGAACAGTATCGTTTAAAAGAGTATGCACCAATTTGCCGGTAATATCGTAAATATTCATCATGGTATGAGCGCTTTTAGCGAGTTCAAACCGAATTTTAGTACCAGCATTAAAAGGATTTGGGTAATTATCAAATAAGCTGAATTTTAAAGGTATGTTTGTTTCATTATCAACATTGATCGTTGTATTTTCAATAGGAAGTCCAGGAGTGAGATCTTTTCCATTAAAACCTGGATAATCTTCGCCATATTTCTCGACCCTCCCGATGTAATTTTCCAGTAACACGTCTCCCTGGTTCAGTGGACCGTTCTCGGAAACAGGATTGATGTATTCCCAGACCACTTCTCCTTCGGCAGTAACCTCGATGATCTTTGATTGATCGCTCGAGCAAGTTATTGTATTTCCATTTGGAAGACGCATTGTTCCTCCCCATCTCGGCGAATAAAAATCATCAGGTACTTCAGGAATATAGCTCCAGGCATAGTCTGCTGGTCCATATGCCGATCCTGGATCCATTGTATATTGACCTGATTCATCAACGGGAGGAGTAAATTCATCCAAAGAAGAATAAACTCCCTCGGGACGATCCGAACCATTATTAAATACTAGAATATTCCCTGCTCCATTAAGACCTTCCTCAATCCATTGGGCGTTGTGTTGACTAAACAATTTTTGATTATCGGCCGCTCCGACTTGATAACTTATTGGATTTCCCCAACGATAAAGTATATCGCCACCCATGCCACTATTGCCGCCTGAATGGGATGCGGTTGCTTCCGTGGATGTACTGTGATCGATGACCCAAACTTCGTTGAACACCCTGCTGCT
>JAZGBQ010000175.1:0-2609 GCA_036476435.1 Fidelibacterota bacterium | reverse complement strand
TGGCTACGTAGAGACAGAAGATGGATTTGCAATCAATCTGGAATCTCTGGAAAAATCAATATCGAGTAGAACAAAGGCATTAATCTATAACAATTATCAGAATCCAATAAGTGCTGCTTCAACTCCTGAAGAAATGGAAAGAATTGCCAGATTGGCTTTAAAACACGATCTGTGGGTTTTATCTGATGAGGCGTATTTTGAGATTAATTATTTGCACGACTCGCGTTCCATCGTGTCATTGCCTGGCATGCGAGAACGTACTGTCATCCTTTACACTTTTTCTAAGAAATTTGCAATGACAGGTTGGCGCTTAGGGGCTGCGATCGGACCGGAAAAATTGATACAAGTGATTAGTAAGCTGAACATTAATGCTGAATCTTGCTCAAACCATTTTATCCAGTATGCAGGAATTGAAGGAATTCTGGGTGATCAAAGTGGACCAAAGCAAATTTTAAAAGAATTGGAAAAGCGTCGCGATGTCGCTGTGAACGGCCTGAATTCGATTAATGGAATTAATCTTGCTACTCCAAAAAGTACTTTTTATTTATTTCCTAACGTTTCTGAAATTGGACGAAGAAAAGGATTTAACAACGTCACTAAGCTGCAGGAAGAGACGCTTCACAATACGGGTGTGTCATTTTGTACACGGAATCATTTTGGGCGCCCCTTACAAGGAGAGAAGGATTTCTTCATACGATTGGCATATTCTGGAATCAACATTGATAAGATCGAAGAAGCGATGGCTAAATTGAAGGATTATTTTGAGTCATAAATAGAGCTGAACATGACCTTGATAAAAACGTCACTTTATGGTCGTCATCAGACACTGAACGCAAAGTTTAGTCCATTCGCAGGATTTTTGATGCCAATTCATTATTCCAGTATTAAAAGAGAACACAATGCTGTTCGCCATGATGTTGGTTTATTCGATGTAAGCCACATGGGCGAAATCTTTATAAGCGGAAAAAATGCGTTGGAATTTGTGCAAAAAATAACCATTAATGATGCTGCAGACCTTGAAATTGGACAGGCGCAATATTCTGCCATGTGCAATAACAACGGCGGCATTGTCGATGATCTTCTTGTCTACCGTTTTGGTAACCATTTTATGATGGTGGTAAATGCTTCCAATATTAAAAAAGATCTTGATTGGCTAAAGAAAAATTTAATCGAGGGCGTGGAAATTAAAGACATGAGTGATAGACTATCACTGATTGCATTACAAGGTCCGAAATCCCGTGCGCTTATCATGAAATCTATGCCAGTAGATATCTCTGATTTGACCTTTTATCGTTTCGTTGAAATTGAAATTTTTGGGACGTCTATTACAATCGCAAGGACAGGGTACACAGGAGAATTAGGCTTCGAGATATACGGCGATAATGAAACGATACCGCATATCTGGGATATTTTGATGAATTCAGGAAAGGCTTTTAGTCTCGAACCGGTTGGTTTGGCTGCAAGAGATACACTGCGGATGGAAATGAAATATTGTCTTTATGGAAATGATATTGATGAAAAAACTAATCCAATTGAAGCAGGATTAAGCTGGATTACAAAATTAGATAAAGGTGAATTTACTGGACGGGATGCTATTGCAGAATCTAAAATTAGCCTAACACGACGACTAGTTTGTTTCGAGATGGAAGATCGGGCCATTCCTCGTCAAGGATATCATATTTTTAAGGATGGATCAAAGATCGGGATCGTTACCAGCGGAACGCATTCTCCTTCGATAGGAAAAGGGATAGGGATGGCTTATATTAATAAACCGTTTACAAAATCAGGAAACGAAATTACTGTCGAGATTCGAGGCAAGTATAAACATGCCTTGATTGTGAAGCCGCCATTTTATAAAAATGGTACGGCACTAATTTGATCTTTATATTAAGTTATCCGGCGTCCAAATGATAGAATATCAATTTACTAAACCAATTCTAGTCACCGGTGGTGCCGGGTTCATCGGATCACATCTGATCGACCGCTTGCTACAGGTTGGGAATTCTGTTATTTGTCTCGATAATTTGAACGATTTTTATGATCCAAGGATAAAACGTTTGAATAACCTACCTCACGCCGATAATTCAGAATTCAAATTTATTGAGGCGGATGTGCGTGATGATGTCGCCTTGAATAAAGTTTTTGAGGAATCTGAAATTGGAACTGTCATTCATTTAGCTGCAATGGCAGGTGTCCGCCCGTCAATAATTAATCCGCAAATTTATCTAGACGTTAATATCAACGGTACCCATTCACTTTTGTCCGCAATTGCCAAGTATAAAGTTGAAAGATTCATATTTGCATCATCGTCATCCGTTTATGGAAATAACTCTAAGATCCCTTTTTCTGAAGACGATAATGTTGATAATCAAATTTCACCCTATGGTGCGACTAAAAAAATGGGTGAGATCCTCTGTAATACCTACTATTATCTTAATAATATACCAACAACATGTTTACGTTTTTTTACTGTTTACGGACCGCGCCAGAGACCGGAAATGGCAATTCATACATTTGTAAGAAAGATCATGAAGGGAGCAACGATCCCATTTTTTGGTGACGGTCACTCCGCAAGGGATTACACGTTTATTGAAGATATTATTGATGGA
>JAZGBQ010000174.1:0-3939 GCA_036476435.1 Fidelibacterota bacterium | reverse complement strand
AATACTATTGCGAGTATACTTTCAATATATGTTCTTGCTGATAAAGTAGTAGAAATAAAAGAGACTGGTCAATTCAAAATTATGCTAATTGTTTGGTTGGTAATAGCATATCACTTTATAAGCGTATCATATAAGGCATGGAAAAAGTAATTATTAACTAATTATTGAATTGATACTGTAAAATTTATTAGCTCTGCTCTTATGAAGGCAGAGGTCAGCAGTTCGAACTGGACCTAACTACTCAGAAAATTTTCAGAATAAATTACTCAACTATGTTTTCTACGTTGATATCCCCGAAACGTACCCGGTCCGATTCGGATTGATAAATCGAAAAAAGGTTGAAAATTTCGTTTTGGTTGAGGATTGTAAGACTCGATTTGTATCTGAATAATTGTTATAATCCTAAGTCAGAAAGTGGTCTAATCTATTGGGGCTAGTCATATAATGTTGTTATAAGAGGTTTTTGTAAATTTGTATATATTATGCGAAGCAAAATACTACTTATAGATGATGAGGGATTTTTTACTCAACAAACCAGTCTAATTCTTGAAAATAAAGGATATGATGTAATGGTGGCTTCTAACGGTCTTGATGGCATACAGAAAGCAAAAAGTGAAGATATTGATCTCATCCTATTGGATTTAATGTTGCCGGGTATGAATGGCTATCAGATTTGTTCATTAATTAAACAAGACGATAATTTCCACCATATTCCCATAATTATTTTCACGGCACATGACTCTGAAAATGTCCGCGAATTAAGTACTAAATGTAATGCTGATTACTTTTATACTAAACCAGTTGATATAATATCTCTACTGCAGAAAATGGAGGAGTTAATCAAATTGAAGGATCAATCAACCAATTAATCAATAGAAGTAATTTTAGAACAATTCATTTAGTGATAATGACCTTGCCTCCAAAAGTTGTACAATCAATGGTGGCTGGTTAAAACCATGAAAACAATAATGATTTAATGTAAAGGAGATAAATGATGAAAAGGCTTAAACACATCTTTTGCGCAGTCTTTATAACAATGATTGCAACATCATTTTTGTTTGGCTTTGCAAAATCAGACGAGGAAAAGATTGAGGCGTTTCGTTCTTCCAAGATTGTGACAGTAATAGTAGAAACAAAGATTTTAAAAACTGATTTTGAGCAAATTACAAAGAACCTTTTATCTAACTATTGTGGTGTACAGGTATCGGAAAATGAATTAAATCTACCCAACGTTTTAAGAATTAAAGCAAAGGGTAAACAAGTAAAAGAATCCTATATGAAGGCCACGCCGGATCCAGAAGCAAAGACGCGCTTTCAACTTTCGGATCTTCCCTGGAATGCAAACAGACCATTTGGTGCAAAATTATCGGGTCGTATTTACTTAGAAGTTTCCGGCAAAACTATTCTTAAGCACCCTTTTAAATCCTATATACCAGCACCAGAATGGGCGCCTGGAATACTCAAGGTAGATTTAGATAAAGGCAAGCCTTCCTCTATATATTTCAATCCTGATTTTTGGCGCCCGGATACTACTTCATGGAAACAGGATCCGTTTAAAAGAGCTTTTAGAACGTTTATCTCATCTCTCATCGAAGTACTTGGTAAAGTATATGGGATTAATATGTTAGTATCTGTTTTTGAGGATAAAGATATTGCTATTATTGATGAATACGATTCGTACATTCGAATATTTGCAGCGCAGCATGCCGGGAAACTAAAAGATCCTCGTGCTGTTGAATATTTAATTATTGCTTTAAATGATAAGGATTTTCAAATCCGAAGCTATGCAGTAGCAGCGCTTTATTACATCACTGAAGAGAAATTTGGGCATAATTATGATAAGTGGCGGATCTGGTGGGAACAGAATAAAGAGGTATACAAAACCAATTAGCAAGTAGATGAAAGAGGCGTCTTTAATTCTCCAATCCCTACTCCCCCTTACGTTTAATAGAATTTGGAAAAATATATGTGGGGTATTCCTACATAAATAGATACCCCTCCCTATGGGCGCCATACCGCCCCCCTTCTGATCGATAAACAGAAAACCGTTGAAAAAATGGATTTGATTGGGAATAGGTAAATCTCGATTTACAGTTAAATAATTGTTATAATAATAACTTAGAAAACGATCCAATTAATGGGAACTTGTCATTTTTTTATGGAAATAAACCAAGGAGAGTTACTATGTATAAATTAATCATTGTCGCAATATTCTTTTGCTCCAGTCTATATTCCCAGGGAGAATCTTCCAGTAATATATTTTCTCTCGAAGGATTAAGAATTACTGGTGGATTTGCATATTCAAATGTCGGGGGGGACTATATAAAAGATCAATTAGACGATATTGATGGATTGAAATTTAAGTATGTACCAGGTCTATCATTTGGATTAGAAAAGGATCTTCCCATGGAGATTATTGGGGGAATAACATATACTAAAAGAGGAACTAAAGTGGTCTACAAAGACGCGGACTTTGATTTCAAAGAAGAATCAACTAATACCGCTAGTTACCTCACCTTATACATTGTAAAATCTTTTCCTGTAGGGGGATTTGAGATATTTGGTGGAGGTGAAGCCGGGACCTTTTGGAAAGGTAAATATAAATACAAGCAAAGTTATGCTGGTGAATCTTATAGTGATACTGAAACATATGACCGAGAAGAGTGGCAGGATGATTTGGATGGAAAGTTATATGATTTTGGTTTAATAGGTGGTATAACATTTCCTATAAATCAGCAATTCGCAATACAGGGATCATATTACTTTGGTTTTTTAGACGTGTTTGAAGATGAAGAAACAAGAAGCCGGAGCTTTAAAGTTGTTGTAATTTATATTATAGGGTAGAAAAAGTAAAGAATCACATTTTTATAGTACAAAGGGGCGATCATTACATCGCCCTGTTGTATTTGACCTTGCCCCAAAAGTTGTATGAGTGTAATCATTAGATTATCTCCTCATATTTCTCATCATTCCCGGACCTCGCCTACCCATCATTTTAGCTCGTGCAGCAGGCATATCTATTCTCATTCCAATACATTCTTCGCCAATCATATCCATCATTCGACCCATCATACCCATACAATTATCATGTTTACCCGTGGCGATTGAATCAAGATAATGAACCAAAGCCCATAGTTGTTTTTCATTGAAAGCATTTTGATAAGACGGCATGGGTGTTCCATCCATACCAGTAATTAGAACCATGTAAACATCTTCCCGTCGGTCACCCATCTTTTTGGGGTACCTTGTAAGGTCAGGCATTTGGACGGGATTTCCTCTACTATCCATTAAATCAGTAGCAGAGGGTCCATCACCTTTACCCAATTCACCGTGACATTGGTTACACCCAGCTTCCAGGTATAATTGGCGACCAGTAGATAGTAGCTTTGAATTTCTTGGGGGCGGATTCGGGATAACCACAGCCTCTTTATCCGAAATGGAAACCCCATCAAACCGATCTGAAAACATCTTAATGTATTCAACGACTATCCACCGTTCTTTATCTGTAAGGTGTAATTGCGCCAACATTCCGGTACTCCGAACCCCTTCGGTGACGCTACGGTAAATATCCTTGCTGAAAGGTAAGGATCCAGGATAAGTACTCTTAAATTTATATTGACCTCGCATAAAGTCTGTGGGTTTAGTCTTAAATCGATGAGCTTCCAGTCCTTTACCGTCCCCTTTTTGTCCGTGGCAAACGGCACAGTGCTGATCATATACGTTTTTGCCTAGTTCAAGGTCACGAGCGTTGCTATCGCTCTTTAAGGAAGACTCATCGCCGAATTGAACAAATCCAATTGCTAATAAAATAATAAAAAGCATATCGATTCCTACTTGATATAAAAAAGGACGGTATAAATATACCACCTTTTCTATTGTTGTTCCGTACAACCAACGGAAAAAAAATATGTGTGGGAGTATATCCTTGTAATAGTTACC
>JAZGBQ010000173.1:0-7138 GCA_036476435.1 Fidelibacterota bacterium | reverse complement strand
ACATACAGGTTATTCTGGTTGCCACAATTTGGATGGGATTAATTGGATTTGTAGATGATTACTTAAAAGTTGTTAAGAAATTTGAGGATGGATTGATCGCAAGATACAAACTAGCTGGTCAAATAATTCTAGGCGTAGCGATAAGCTTCTGGTTGTATTTCAGCCCCGAATTCACAGAAATCTGGAGTTTGACGTCTGTACCATTTTTCAAAAATCTTGAATTGAATTTCGGCCTCTTTTATCCTCTGGTGGTAATTCTAGTGATCACAGGCTATTCCAATGCGGTCAATTTGACCGATGGATTAGACGGACTGGCAGCAGGATTGCTGGCGATCGCATTTACAGCTTTTGGTGCAATCTCCTATATAAGCGGGCGAATTGACTTTTCTGACTATCTGAACATTTTGTATCTGCCAGGAGCAGGAGAGTTAACCATATTCGCAGCAGCTTTGGCTGGAGCCTGTATCGGATTTTTGTGGTTTAATTCGGCACCCGCACAAGTATTTATGGGTGACATTGGCTCATTATCAACTGGGGCTGCATTAGGAACGATGGCTGTTCTATTAAAAAAGGAATTACTGTTATTCATTGTCGGGGGTGTTTTCGTATGGGAAGCGGTTTCGGTGTTAACACAATTAGGGTACTTTCGATACACAAAATTGCGACAAGGTTCCGGACAGCGGTTATTTAAAATGGCTCCAGTCCACCATCACTTTGAATTGAAAGGATGGCCGGAAACGAAAGTGGTAATCAGATTTTGGATCATTGGACTATTATTAGCCCTTTTCTCACTGACAACATTCAAAATAAGATGATATCGTTCAACGATAAACCAAGATTAGATATTCGAGATATGCGCGTCACAGTGATCGGGCTAGGACGCAGTGGATTTTACGCTGCACAACTCGCCTATCACCAGGGCGCAGATGTATTTATCAGCGATGCGAATGATTCTGATATGGTCAAAGAACACCAGCGTGAATTGGAGGAATTAGGAATTTCAATTGAAACCGGCGTCCATAGTGATCGCATATACCAATCGGATTTATGGATTCTATCCCCGGGCGTCCCGAAAAATGCCAAAATCGTTCAAAATGCACTTGAACGATCAATTTTTGTAGTCAGTGAAATTGAATTTACAAGTTGGTTTACAAACCATCGCATTATTGCAATAACCGGGTCAAATGGAAAAACCACAACGGCGAACATTCTTCATCATATGTGCCAGACTGATAAAATCAAAGGAATACTGGCAGGGAACGTTGGAATTCCATTTGCAAAAGAAGTCTTGGGTCAACAAAATAATCCGACTGAAAATGCCGTCTTTATTCTTGAGGTCTCAAGTTTTCAATTGGAATTCATTCACCATTTCAAACCATTTATTTCTATATACCTGAATATATCTCCCGATCATCTTGATAGACATGCATCGATGGAAGAATATATCAATTCCAAGCTAGAAATGATTAAAAATCAGGTGGAAGGAGACTATATTCTTTATAATGGTGCTGACGACTATCTGAAGGATTCTCCCATTCAGCAATCTTCAGCTACTGCGTTGTCATTCTGCCGTACTAACTCTTCAGACACTCTATTCAGCGTAAATAATACTAAAATTATTAATCCTGAGCACAACAAACTCATACAGTTAAACGAAATTGGTTTACCTGGCGCACACAATCTATGCAATTTAATTGCTGCTGCCAGTGCAGCCCACTTGGTTGGCGTTTCTGATGGAAAAATAGCCGGTGTTATGCGTTCTTTTAGTGGTATTGAACACCGGCTCGAAAAAGTTGGGATAATAAAAGGTATCACATTTGTAAATGATTCAAAAGCGACCAATATCGACGCGGTCAAAGTTGCAATAGAAAGTTTTGATCAACCTATTATTTTAATTCTCGGTGGTAAAGATAAGGGAGGAGATTTTTCCAGATTAGAACCTTTTGGAAATCGAATTAAGAGCATATTTGCTTATGGCGACGCCCGCGAAAAAATTAACGCAGAACTTTCCAGTGTTTTTCAGATCCATGAGACCAATTTACTCTCAGACGCCGTGCGTGAAAGTTACAATTTTGCATCCCAGGGTGATCTGGTTTTATTATCGCCTGGCTGTACTAGTTTCGATCAATTTATCAATTTCGAAGATCGTGGTGAAAAATTCAAACATTGGGTGGAAAAATTGGAAGGTGAATCATGAATTATCTCGATGTAATTACAAAAAAATACGATCGCGGATTGATTATAACAGTTCTGATTCTCCTAGTCTTTGGTATTGTTATGTTATACAGTGCCAGCTCTTCACTCTCCCTATCGGAAACCAACGGACGTACAGATACATTATATCTGCAGGCGCATCTTAAGCGGCTTTTATTCGGTATTATGTTTTTGTTTGTTTTTACATTGCTTGACTACCGCTATCTCAAATCTATAGCTAAGTACATGCTGTTAGGTGCTATCATGTTACTAGTCTGGACTATAGTTTCCTCTTTATTGAACAATTCAACCACTCCGGCACGATGGCTATTCATAGGCGGTTTTTCACTTCAGACGTCGGATATAGCTCGATTAGCGACGATTATATTCATCGCAGCATTTATCGATTCCGGAAGAGATCGCATAAAACATTTTTATGAAGGATATTTACCAATTGTGGCAATAATTACCATTCCGGTAGGCCTGATAATGCTTCAACCAGATTATAGTACAGCTATCATGCTGGGATTGATTGGAGCAATAATGCTATTTCTTGGCGGGGCAAGATTATCGCATTTGATGGTTACTGCTTCAGCGGCGTTGGTAGTCGCAGTTCCGTTATTAATGATGGCTTCTTACCGCCGTGCCAGAATTTTTTCGTGGTTCAATGGTAACGAAGACTTAGCTTCCTCCAATTATCAAATTAACCAGTCGCTCATCAGCCTTGGAAATGGTAATATGTTTGGATTAGGGCTTGGAAACAGCATGGAAAAAAACCTGTTCCTGCCGACTCCCCACACTGATTTTATTCTATCAATAATTGGCGAAGAACTGGGATTATTGGGGACTCTTTTTGTTCTTACCCTATTTATAATTCTTTTTCAAAGAGGAATTAAGATTGCGAAAGAAGCCAATGATGCATTTGGTGTGTTCCTTGCGCTAGGTATATCGATCAGCATTATTTTGTATGCTTTTATTAATGCGGCTGTAGTCACCAATATTGTTCCTGTAACCGGTCTTCCACTTCCTTTGATCAGTTATGGTGGGACCAGCATACTAGTGCATTTAATGGGGATTGGGATTCTTTTAAATATTAGCCAGGGAAAAAGATCTATTAAACACAGGACTGGTTGGAAACCGAATCTGCATGGATAAAAATTTACATATTATCATCGCGGGTGGCGGGACCGGGGGTCATCTTTTTCCTGCCATCGCTATCGGAGAAGCGATAATACAACATGCACCGAAGAGTCATATCCAATATTTAGGTTCTCAATTTGGTATCGAAGCGAACGTTCTTCCTGTAAAATCGCTTCCTCATTCTCTGCTCCCCATCAGGGGTCTTAACCGTAGCATTACCTTCAAATCCTTTGCACAAAATTTGATCCTACCGTTTAGACTTTTCGCATCAATCAAAAGAACACGCAAACTATTTGATGAATTGACACCCGATATAGTAATTGGAACGGGTGGCTATGCAAGCGCGATCCCTATTAGAGAGGCTATCAAACGAAAAATACCACTGGTGATTCAGGAACAGAATTTACTTCCGGGTTTAACGACAAAAATGTTTAGTGACAAAGCCAGTCGAGTTTGTGTAGCATTCCCTGAATCAGCCGAATATTTCAAAAATGAAGTTTTCGTGACTGGCAATCCGGTTCGAATCGGAATTCAAAACGGAGACCGTAAAAGGGCGGCACAAAGATTCAATCTTAATGAAGGAAAAAAGACAATTTTTCTTTTTGGGGGAAGTCAAGGTTCTCGCGCGCTGAACAGGCTGATGGAATTATCTGTCGATGAATTATCAGAAGATGGATTTCAAATTCTATGGCAGACTGGACCCCAGAAAAGTGATCGTTATAAAAAGAATGAAAAAGAATCAGTACGGATAAAATCCTTTATCTACGATATGGCGGATGCTTATTCAATATCCGACCTGATCATATCCCGGTCAGGAGCCCTTACATTATCAGAAATAACTTTATGCGGCAAAGCAAGCATCTTAATCCCATTTCCCCACGCTGCGGCTGACCACCAAACGATAAACGCCAAAGCTTTATCTGAAGCAAATGCTGCTGTACTTATTCCAGAGCATAATTTAACTGCCGGCAAATTGATCGAGGAAGCAACAGCACTTCTGAATGATGAAGACCGATTAACAAAAATGGCTCAGAATTCAAAGTCTCTGGGTAAACCGGATGCAACCGAAGTAATCGTAAATCATATTCTGGATGTGGCTCGATCATAATGTTTCAAAAGGTAAAGAAAATCCATTTTGTGGGAATTGGTGGAATAGGAATGAGTGGAATCGCAGAATTGTTGATGAACCTGGGATATATTGTTACGGGATCGGATCTAATCCGTTCACCTATTATCGACAGGTTACAGGAAAGGGGGGCAACAATCTCAATTGGTCATGATGTTTCCAATTTAGGAGATGCTGAAGTTTTAGTGTATTCCAGTGCGGTTAATGAGAATAATCCAGAACTGAGTAAAGCTCGGGAAATGAGTATACCGGTATTACGGCGGGCAGAAATGTTAGGTGAATTAATTGCGGTCAAGGAGACCAGCATCGCCATCGGTGGAACTCACGGCAAGACTTCCACGACATCAATGGTTGGTTCGATCCTGTCATCTGCCAACATGGATCCCACCCTCGTTGTAGGAGGTCTCGTAAAATCCATAAATACCAACACAATGCTTGGATCAGGGAATATCATAGTTGTTGAAGCAGATGAATTCGATCGCAGTTTTCTTGCTCTCCGTCCCACAATTGCGATGGTAAATAATATTGAATTGGAGCATACAGATTGTTACGACAGCATTGAGGAATTGCAATCGGCTTTCCTACAGTTCTGTAACGCGACACCTTTTTATGGTGAGATTCTGCTTGGTATAGACTCCGCCGGGGTTCAATCTATTCTACCACAGATTCAGCGACCAGTCTTAACATACGGAATAAAGGAACCTGCGGACATAACCGCCCATGATCTATTTTATGAAGAGAATATTACAAAATTTACCGTATCACGAAATGGTAAACGCATTGGCGACATTGAATTATCTATGCCCGGTGAACATAATGTCCAAAATGCATTGGGCGCTGTCTCCCTTGGACTTGAATTAGACATACCATTTACCACTATAAAAAGTGGTTTAAAGGACTTTCAAGGTGTTCGTCGAAGATTTGAGATCAAAGGTGAAATAGACGGTGTGATAATAGTCGATGATTACGCTCACCATCCTACAGAAGTTCAAGCAACAATAAAAGCCGCAAAACGTGGCTGGAACAGGCGACTTATAACAGTTTTCCAGCCGCATTTGTATACTCGAACAAGAGATTTTTACCAGGATTTTGCGAACGCTTTTACTGAAAGTGATATCCTTATTGTAACCGAAATCTATCCTGCTCGTGAAGAAAAAATACCTGGAATTACCGGAGAATTAGTGACTAAAGCCGCTCAAGATCTAGGTCATACTGATGCGCAATTTGTAGCTGATTTAAAGGATTTACATAAAATACTCCGCACTCTGTCTCAACCAGGTGATATGATTATCACCATTGGTGCCGGGAACATCTGGAGATTCTGTGAAGATTATTATCAACAATTATCAAATAAAACAGTATTAACCTGATTTGGAGTTTGCAAAACAATTACAAATGATTGTGCAGGGATCAAGTTTAATCAATGAACCGATGGCTAAGCATACATCCTGGGGTATAGGTGGTCCTGTTTTGGCGTTTGTACGTCCTGAATCACGTGCTGATCTGACTGCCATTCTCGCTCTAATTAACGCTAATAACATACCAATGTATATAGCAGGTTCGGGATCTAATCTCCTGGTGTCCGACGAAGGATTTAATGGTATCATTATCAGCCTTGCGAAAACATTAAATCAAATCCGATTCGATGGAACAACATGTTATGCTGAAGCGGGGGTCATGCTAGGCCATCTTGTTAAAGAGAGTATTCACCGAAATTTGACAGGTCTTGAAAGTTTGGGAGGTGTTCCCGGGACCCTTGGCGGTGCGCTTGTGATGAATGCAGGTGCATATGGTAGTGAAATTTCAAATTGTTTAGTATCCATTGATGTTGTGCATCAAAATGGGGTAGTAGAAACATACAAAAAGGAACAAATTGAATTTGACTATCGCCGATCTTCCATCAAGCCTACTGATATTGTTATAGCTGCTGAATTTCAATTGAAGCGTGATGATCCTGAAGCGATATCATTGAAGCGTATAAATGCGAGTTCAAAACGGAGATCGAGCCAACCTTTACGTTTCAGATCTGCCGGAAGCGTATTCAAAAATCCAAAACCTGATCTCAGTGCTGGATTCTTAATCGATAAGGCAGGATTAAAAGGAATGCACCATGGTGATGCGGAAATATCTGAAAAACACGGAAATTTTTTTCTTAACCGGGGCGAAGCCAAGGCTGAAGACATTATGTATCTGATTCAAAAAGTAAAAAAAGTAGTAAAGAAAAAATTTAATATAGAACTGGAGCTGGAAATAAAAACCCTGGGATTTGAAAAGGAACATTGAAGAAGTGAAAAAGAAAGCCACTAGAAAAGGTACAATAATTACGTCCTTAGCAATTATGCTAATATCCCTGGCAGGACTTGGGTGGGCCGGTTACTCCTGGGGGCAACAAACCAATCTTTTTCTTATGGAAGCTATTCTGATCCGTGGGAACAATAATCTAACGGACGAAGTCTGCATGGAAACCATTAAACACTGTTTTGGATCAGAAATCTGGTCAGTGGATTTAAAAGAAATTGCCAATGCCCTCGAGTCAAATCCATTTGTCAAAGCGGCTCGTCTAAGCTTTAGGTTTCCAAATACATTAATAATAGATATATCTGAGCGCTTACCCATCGCAATAATCAATATCGATCCATTAGTTATGATAGACAACGAATCTGTAATCTTACCACTTGC
>JAZGBQ010000172.1:0-3816 GCA_036476435.1 Fidelibacterota bacterium | reverse complement strand
AACCCCGTGAAAATCATCCCGGTATACTAGGGGTTATATTACTTTTCGGATGAATGACCGAGGATCAATTTCACAAAATTGAGTTATTTCAAACATAGAGGATAGAACGGAATGATTATTGCAATGTTATAAAGTGTACATTACGATGAATAATTTACTTATCTTAATAGTCGAAGACGATCCATCTCAGCGGGGTTATCTGACGAATTTATTAACACAATCAAAATTCAATGTAATTGCCGCAAATTCTGGAGAACAGGCTCTCGGTCTTATTGAGGGAAAAAAGATTGATCTTGCCTTGCTTGACATAAACCTTGGTCAAGGTATGGATGGAATTGAACTGAGCAAAACACTGCGAATTAGTGCAAGCTGCAGCAACATTCCGATTATTGCGGTAACTGCATATTATAATAAGGAGTATTTCCTTCATCATGGATTCGATGATTTTATCCAAAAACCTTATACTTATGATCAACTAATTAGCGTAATCAATTCTAACGCGGTAATGCAATCGAACAAAATCAATATGACTTATCTGTCCGGGAGTAATCAGGGGAGTTTATAGGATATAATCTCTGTCAAGGTCTGCTATTGATGATACTTTATTTCAGTTAAATATTGGACGTGGCCGGTTAGCTGCTATATAACCGGCCACGTATTTTGCAGGATCGTTTTCTTAGAAACCGAACCAGATTCCGAGAGTGTATGAGAGTCCTGATGGGGTTTCCGGCGAATCTCCCTGTACCGTAAACTTAAAATTAGTGTCTTCCCATTTTTCGCTTGTTGAGTAAGTTCCCAAATATCCAACTGATCCATGAACACCAATCCAATTCTTTAGACGAATTAGCAACCCTACAGAAGGCCGATAGACTAAATATCCTTTCTTGAATCTCAATGAATAACTGTCAAACTCATCGATCTTATCTGCCCATGAATAATCTCCATCAGATTGATGGACTTCTACGGATGTTTCACCACCGCCCAGAAGCATTTCAAAATCAAAGACTATTCTTTCGGAGCGGAAAGCGACTTTCCTGGTAACAGTTACACCGCCAAAACCAGTCTTAAATTTGTACTTTCTTGTGCCATCCTCGGTTTTAATTTTTTCCTGCTTTTCAATTCCTGCTCCCATTCCACCAATGAACCAGCCGCTTCCTACTGTCCCCATGCCAAAACCTCCGTACAGGACTGTTTGTCCGTCCGATAGACCGTCGAATCCATTGACTATCAGGAAATCGTTGATTCCGGAGAAATCAAAGTCCATAATGAATAATTCCGGTCCTCCACCGCCGAATCCCGGTGATAGATCTCCGTCAATTTCAAATCTGAAATGTGACTCATCAGCTTCACGCCTTTCGTAGACGTTGAAGGTAAGTGGAACGTGAATCACTTTTTCATTTCTGAAGACCGTCAGGTCAATGGTATCTCCGATTTCTCTACTATCACGGAGCTGCAGTAAATGATCTTCGAACCGTACCTTTTCCCCGTCGAATTCCATTATAATATCTCCGCTGATAATTCCCGCTTGATCTGCATTTCCATCTAGTGTAACACTAGAAATATAAACGCCGTAATTATGCGGATAATGCATCTCATAGGCAGTCTCAAAATCTATATCTTCCAAATAAAGACCGAATTTTGGCCGTCCCTGGTATTTGTCTTCATCTTCATTGTCATCATCACTGTCTGATCGAATAAAAAGTTCAGGAAGCGGAGGAATTGGTAATCCAGAATTGATGGCCTCACTAAATGCTTCACCCCACTCGCCCATATCATTTCCCCAGTTATCCATGCGGATTGAAAATTCGTTTATTCCTGCGTTCATTTCATCCGCACTTTGAGAAAAAGCTTTAGCAGGAGCAAGACCTAAAGTCCCTATCAGAACTGCCGAAACAAACAGCGTGAGTGTAAACTTCGTCTCAGTACGATTTTTCATATTTCCTCCTAACATTGTTAATTCTAGTGTCGATTTACTATTAAAAATGCAACTAATGTGCCAAGGTTTGAATTTAATTTGTAAACCAATTAATTATAATATGTTAACTAAATTAATTGAGCTAAAATAATTTAAATAAGTTATATAAAATCGGACATTACTATATCAAAATGATATAATAAGAGAATTATTTGGAGAGGAACATTGCGTTATCATGAAATATCCTGTCGTTCATTTTTTCGTCCAGATAACCCATCATTACTGAATGCCCACGAATTGCGATCTGGTGAGCCAGGTGATTAATCTCAGTTAATTGATTTGGTCGCGTTCCCAGGGCCAGGAACGCTGTTGCTTCCGGTACAATAAACATCTGCTGTGGATTAATACTGTTTTGCATGGTCTGCCAGTTGTTATCAATTACTATATCGCTTTCACTCGGATCATTATAATCGTCAGATACGAAAGTTATATCCGGATGATCGGTAGTGATTGAAGCACCACTGTATAAAGGTAAAATTGCTTGTAGTACGGCCCAGGCGGTTGAATTAGATAACAATGATATCCGAATTCGAGATAATTCAGTCAGATCCAATTCATGTAACACACCGCTAGCATTTACCAGGAGATTGTAGTGACTGAGGCGGATGCCGCGAGATCCGGTGATAAATACCAGTGCTTCATCCATAAGGAGTGGTTTTGAATGTGGCAGGAAAACTGCCCCTGGGGATTCGAAGTTCATCTTCTCCATAATTTCAGGATCATCTAGAACCATATTGGGTTGGGCGAGGGCAAGTGTCCGCTCATCGTAATCACTATCGAGCAGGACCAGGGATGCCCCGGCAGTCCAGACCGCGAAGGCAAAAATCTCCGCCATGGGAAATTGGACGTTTTTGATTATTACGCGGTTGTGTGATTCTAGCCCGTTTGAAGTCAGCCAGTAAGCTACCTTGAGTACTTTCGCATGAAAATCATTATAATTCATTCCCTCGTCAGAATATAGAGGTCTATTTCCTAATTTGATTACTTGCCCTTCCAATAATGAACCGATGTTTGGATAGGGTACCATATGCTCAATAGGCTCTACATTGCCGAAACATTGAGCGCGATAAATACGCTCGGCCAAGGGAAATTCGTTCATTTGCTGGATTCCTTAATTTTCCCCGATTGTGGTCCATGGGGGAGACCGATTGGGTGATAAGTAATTGCTTCGGGGCGGCTCAATTCGGTTACTGGAAAATATTTGGCTCCCGTCCATTTTGTTGTAATGGTTGCCATCGTATTATTTTGCCTTTCTTCTGATTATAAAACAGTCTTCAGAATCTCAATGCATTTCCTGTTTTCAGCGGGAAGCCCAATGGAAATACGGATACAGTCTGGCCAGCCAAATGCTGTTAAATGCCTTAATATGACGCCTTTCTTGAGCATTCGTTTATTGACTGAAGTTGCCTGCTCATCAGAACCCCAGATCGTCGTAATGAAATTTGTAGCGGAAGGGTTGGTTTTGATCTTAAGCTTTTTCAATTCTTTTTGAAAATATTCCTTTCCTTCTCTGGTGACTGAAATAGTCTTCTCTAGAAAATCAAAATCATCTAATGCTGTAAATCCGGCAACCTGCGCAAGATAAGATGGCTCAAATGGAACTTTCACTTTCAGAAGATTTCTAATTAATTCATCGTGTGCGAACCCATAACCGATTCTAAGTCCAGCCAATCCGTAGGCCTTTGAAAAAGTGCGCAGCGTAATCACATTATCATACCGGTAGGTCATGGAATCGGGGAATTGATCACGATCTTTGCAGAATTCAAAATAAGCTTCATCAAGAATAATTAGTACACGCTCAGGTATCTGGTTATAAAATGTTTCAAATTCGTCTCTTGTTA
>JAZGBQ010000171.1:0-3798 GCA_036476435.1 Fidelibacterota bacterium | reverse complement strand
GTGTTCGTTCTTGCTGGTAGGCTTTATAGTCAATCCCAATGGAAAGTTCAATGTCCTCATCAGCCATCAGGTTTATCTGCTGCCTGCTGAAACTGAACCGAATATAATGAACGGAACTGATCTTATCTGCTGCTTCACGGCCTGCTTCAAATTCTGCCATTATTTTTTCATCACCGATCTTGATAAAGACGGCCTGTCCTTCTGTCAATCCCCCAAATCTATGCAGTAAATCTTGTATCTGTTCCTCTTCGGTTATTTCAATAAACAACGTAGCACTCAATTCATTTTCTTCCGGGAGGAGGAAATTATAAACATCCAGTTCGTGTTGAATTTTCAACTCATCCACCATTCTTTCTGCCCGCATCATTTCCAGAATTTGATATCTCATTGTTTTTCTATTTTCAAATGTGATGAGAATGAATGAGCCTAATTGAAAACGACGTTGTATTTTATATGCAATGATATTCTTTCTGAACGAATCCCGTTCCCTTTCATATTCATAGATGTTCATTAAATCTGATAGAATGAGTTTCTTCATAATCTTTTATTTATTGTTGTACTCTCTATTAAGATGATTCGGTCTTGTTCGAGAGACCGTAAGCCCGGTACAGGGTCTCAATGGGATGCTCGGCTTTGATCCTTTCGTCGCTGGCTTGATAAATCTGGAGTGCTGCCAGGGTACAATCAGAACAGGTGATATCTGCCTCCTTTTTATCCAGATCCTTGACGCATTTTTTCCCAACCTCCAGGGAGTCATGAAAAAACTCTTTTTTCATTCCCCAGCCCCCATCCATTCCACTGCAGCGGTTGATCATGCGTATGGTGGTGTTTGGAACAAGACGGAGTAAATCACGACTTTTAAAACCCATACTTTGAGCTTTCAGATGACAGCTTACATGATAGTTAACAGTACCAATCTCATATTGAAAGTCCGTTCGCAGCTGTTCCTTTTTATGCAAGTACATAAGATATTCCGAAATATCGAAAGTGTTTTCACTCACCTTTTGAGCAGGAGCAGCCAAATCGGGATCTTTTCCGAATATATACGGGTACTCTTTTTTCAGCGTTAAGCTGCAGGTTGGCGGACCGGTCACAACAATCTTGTAACCTTTATCGACCCATTTCACCAGTTCCCTGATATTCGGCTCTGCCTGTTTTCTAAAGCCTTTAAAATCCCCAGACGTAAGGAAGGGAGCTCCGCAGCATTGCTGCTGAGGATATGCGACGGATACATCATTGTGTTCCAATATCGTAATTGCAGCTTTACCTACTTCAGGGTTGTTATTGTTGACAAAACAGGTACCGAATATCACTACTTTTTCTTTCGAAGCAATAATGGGAGCACTGTCGAAATCGTTATTTTTGTGGTGTTTTTTAAACCATTTCTCCAGTGTTTCACTATGAAACTTGGGCAGGATCCGATCCTTATGGATTCCCACCACATGGTGCAATAGTATCCGGAAGAATTTGTTTGTATTCACAAAATTGGTCAGCGGCGCTACAAGCGATCCTACCTTACCGGAAAAGTCCGTATTTGAAAGGAAGCGGTCACTGGCCTTGACTTTATGTCCCTGTGTACGAATTGCCTGTGATCGGGTCATCAGTTTTGGAAAGTCCAGTTGGAATTCGTGTTCTTTTTCCGGTGTGTAAGGACAAACGGAATCACAGAGTTTGCATTGGTAACAGAGATCGATCACTCCCCATTTCTGTTCATTTGACAGATCCGTCACTTCCCCGCGAAATTCAACCTCTATACTTGCCTCGGCAGCATGTTCGCCTTCGGCCAAATTAAGGAATTCCCTTTCCCTGTCCTCATCTGCAACCCGGCCTTCAGCAACCGCCTGCTGCCGTTTATTGTCTCCAATTTCATCAACCGCATCAAAGAGCGTTGGAAACGATGGACAGAGATTGAAACACAATCGGCAACCAATACAGACATCAAATACACGATCTAATTCATTATTTAAAGAATTCTTGTTCCAGTATTGCGGATCAGTGATATCATAGATGGCATTACTGGTTTCCGAATGATTAATCATGCGACTACCCCTTAAATGATAAAAAATGAGGGATGAAAAAATCACCCCTCATTTACACAAATTAGTCAAGCGTATTCAATGTTTCCTGGAATTTCCCTGCATGAGATTTTTCGGCTCTTGCAAGGGTCTCAAACCAATCTGCAACCTCGTCAAATCCCTCTGTCCGTGCTGTTTTTGCAAATCCCGGGTACATTTCCGTGTATTCGTATGTTTCTCCAGCAACTGCCGCAGCAAGGTTGTCTCGCGTCTCACCGATGGGCATATCGGTGGCGGGATCGCCTGCATCTTCCATGAATTCAAGATGGCCAAAGGCGTGACCGGTCTCGCCGTCTGCCGTATTCTTAAATACGCCAGCAGCATCGGGGTATCCTTCTATATCCGCCTGTCGAGCGAAATACAGATAACGGCGATTGGCTTGAGATTCTCCAGCAAAGGCAGCTTTTAAATTGTTGTGCGTTTTCGATCCTTTTAAATCCATATAACTAATCCTCCAATTGATTGTATCATTAAAGAAAACACGTTTCACATAGTCCGATTAAATCAAGCTTAATATTGGTTACATGAAACTCTTGCGTCTGATTGATGTTTTTCATGAAGTCTTTTTCCAGCACTTCGACATCGGTAATCGTGCCGCAATGGGAGCACCTGAAATGATCATGATGGTCCACAACCCCATCATAACATACCGTTTTATCAAATTGATATGCCCCTATAAATCCATCAGCAACTAATTGGTTTAAATTTCGGTATACCGTACCCAGACTGATATTTGGAATTTGTTTGCGAACCTCTTCGAATACCCAATCAGCTGTCGGGTGATTTTTTGCAGTTCGCACACGTTCCAAAATTGCGGTTTTCTGTTTCGTGTTTCTCATTTTCTGGATGGAATATAACTCTTAATAGGAATAATTACTACTACTAATAAGTATTTTTTGATTGACTAATACCGCATTTTATAGCTCATGCCCATCCGATCGATTCAAGAACGCCAGGTTATCCCTGAATCCTTTTATTACTAAATTAAGCACCAGTCAATTATCCATAATATTACAGCCAGAGGATTGAGCTTCTATTATGACCAGTACAGAGTTTAATGAAAAAGTGCGCATGATAAATTACCGGATCACCATCAACGGATCGTTAGAGGATGTCTGGAAGACCTGGACGACCGAGGAAGGAATCAAGGGATTTTTTGCCCCGGCCTGCAATATTGATCTCAGGATCGACGG
This sequence comes from Fidelibacterota bacterium, assembly GCA_036476435.1. GTDB lineage: Bacteria > Fidelibacterota > Marinisomatia > Marinisomatales > JAHJCW01 > JAZGBQ01. The sequence goes on along the minus strand of JAZGBQ010000171.1, from coordinate 530 downwards.
GCTTTACGAGATCCTGTTCTTCCCGGAAAGAAAAGCCGGATTTCGCGGTGCCGAGGGTATGCGCATCATAGCCCTGGAACCGCTAAAGATGTTCTCATTTACCTGGAACCAGACACCTGAACTGCCTGACATTCGCCCTCAGCGCACGCTTGTATCTCTGAAGTTCCGAAAGATCGAAGAGCAAAAAACCGAGTTATTCTTTACCCAAACAGGCTGGGGGGACAGCCCGGACTGGGATAAGGCCTACGACTATTTTAGGGCTGCCTGGGGCGATATTGTACTGTACCGTCTACAGCATTATTTTGATAATGGGCCAATTAACTGGGATGACCCTCCCAGCAGAGTAAGACCTAGTTGAGTCTAAAGGCGTTCAACTTGTATAAAATAAACATTCACAATTCTAGTAATACTATTATATCAGTTCTTATAAGCGGGAATTCTTAAATAGAAATTATTACCAGTTGGTGTATTCGGGATCACTCCGGCTTCGGCATTGTGGGCTTCGGCAATCCTCTTCACGATGGCTAATC